>NZ_JBHMIO010000004.1:0-281491 GCF_048060275.1 Micromonospora sp. LOL_015 | reverse complement strand
GTCGGTGAAACAGGAACCCCCGAGCGCGACCAAGGGGATCCCCGTTCCTTCAGGGCGGGGAGGAAGTCAAGTTTGGCCTCCTCTCCCCGGCAGGAGTGCCCGGTGAGCCGCCCGGGTAACCCGTTCCCCGCACGGACTTCGGCCCCGCCCGGTACCGGGCGGGGCCGAAGTCCGTGCCTGCGGATCCTGATTCGTTGTGCGTCAGCTCGAGCAGGCTGCGCCGTTGAGGGTAATGTTGCTCAGCGGCGACAGGGTGCTACCGGAGTAGGTCCCCTGGAAGCCGATGCTGACGGTGGCACCGGAGGCCAGCGAGCCGTTCCAGGCAGCGTTGCGGACCGTGATCTGGCTGCCAGACTGTGACCAGTCGCCGTTCCAGCCGTTGCTCAGACTGACGTTGGACCCAGCGGTGAAGGCGAGGGTCCAACTGCTGACCGAACCGCCGGTGTTGGTGATCCGGATCTCCCGGGTGAAGCCGCCGGGCCACTGGTTCGTGGTGTAGCTGACGCTGCAGGCGCCGGTCGGCGGGTTCGTGGTGGGCGGGGGCGCGGTGGTCGGCGGTGCCGTGGTCGGAGGTGCGCTGGTGGGCGGGGGCGCGGTGGTCGGCGGCGGCGCGGTGGTCGGGCCGGCCGCCAGCGCGAGCTCGTACGCCCGTTGCGGCACGAACTGGCCCGCGTTGGCGATGCAGCCGTCCGCCTCCCCCGGCAGCTTCACCCAGAGGTAGGCGTCGATCTTGCTGTCCCCGGTGTTGGTGGTGCTCGCGGTGCCGATCGCCCGGCCCTCCGGGTCACACCATTCGGAGCCCAACGGGCCGTTGCCGTTGCGGCTGGTGTCGATCACCGCGGTGAGGTGGTTGGCGCCGGTGGCGTTGATGACCGCCTTGACGTAGTTGACCGCTTCACTGGTGCTGCGGTAGTTGGATACGTTGCTGGAGATGCCGTCCGCGCTGTTCGCCACGTCGGCACCGACCAGCATGCCCGCCATCGTCGACGGGGCGTGCCAGGCCGAGTGCCCGGCGTCGAAGTAGACCTTGGCCTGGGAGGAGCCCGCTTTGAGCGCCTTGCCAGCGTAGGCCATCGAGGCGCGTACCTCGGCCTGCTCCGACTGGCTCATGCAGGTCCCCATCAGGGCGAGCACGTCGGGCTCCAACACGATGTACGCGGGCCGGTTACCGAGCCCGGCCGCGACCTGGTCGACCCACTGCCGGTAGGCGCTGTGGTTGGGCGCGCCACCGCTGCTGTGGTTGCTGCAGTCGCGGTTGGGAATGTTGTAGACGACCATGATCGGGATCTTGCCGGCCGCCGCGGCGGCACCGACGAAGGCGCTGACCTGGTTGCGGACCTCGTTGGGGTTGTACTGGGTGAACCAGCGGCCCTGCGGCACCGAGGCGATCCGGTCGCGGATGACGTTCGCCCGGTAGTCACCGGGGTTCGCCGCCACCCAGCGGGCGGCCGAGGTGTCCGGGTCGACGTAGAAGGCTGATTCGGCCGCCTCGGCGGCCGTGGGCTGCAGCAGCCCGACACCGACCGCAGTGGCCACCGTGAACGCCATGACGGCGGCGGTGCCTGCGGTGAGCGCAGATCTTCTGCGCATGCGTGCTCCCTCCGGGTAGGGACGATATATTGAGAGCGTTCAGTGGAAGCGCTCCCAAGAATATCGACCACCGTACGGGGATGTTGCTGATATGTGAAGAGCCTGCGACGCCAATCGTTCCAAAGGTGACCTAAAGTGGGATATCTGACCCGGTGGTGGCCCGGGTCAGCCCAGCGGCGAGCGGAACTCCGGACGCAACGCGATGATCCCGAACGCTGCACCGAACGGGTCGGTCAACTGGGCGTAGGCGCCCGGGCCGGCCTGGTACGGACCAAAGGAGACCGTCCCGCCGAGTGCCTGACAGCGCTGCACCGCGGCCTCGCAGTCGTCGACCTCGAAGGTCGTCCGCCAGTGCGCTGGGACCTGCGGCGGGTACATCTCGCCCATCTCGATCAGCCCGGCCACCTCGCTGGTCTCCCGCAACCACTCCTGATACTCGGACCCTTCGCTGTAGATGCTGGGTCGCGTGGTCCACCCGAACACCGAGCCGTAAAAGGACACGGCGCCGGCCACGTCCCGGGTGGCGAGTTCGTTCCAGCAGGTAGCGCCGGGCTCACCGATCATCTGTGCGCCGGGGAAGGCGCCCCGCTGCCAGAGCCCGAACACGGCGCCCTGCGGATCGGCGATCAGGGCGCAGTGGCCCCGTTCGGCGACCTGGGCGGGTGGCGAGAGTGCCGATCCGGCGGCCCGGTGCACACTCTCGACCGTCGCGGCCAGGTTGTCCGAAGCGAGGTAGGTCAGCCAGGCCGCGGGCTGGCCTGCGGCGAGGGCGGGGGCGAGCCCGGCGACGGCCATGTCTCGCAGGTGGAACTCGGCGCCGGTGCTGTTCGGCAGGTCGACCGGCTTCCAACCGAACAGTTCGTGGTAGAAGTCGCTCGAACCTGCGGTGTCGCTGGTGCGTAGTTCGGACCAGCAGGGGGTTCCCGTGGCGTAGCCTCTGATTCGCACCGCTTTGTACCTCTTCGCGTCGTTTATCCTATTGGCGTAGGCAGTTACCGTACGCCACGGGGACGCCCGCCGCGACTCGGCCGAATGGCCCAATTGAGATCACTATGGGTAAACGTCGGGGCTACGAGTTGATCGGCAACATGATCTCGAACCACACGGTCGAACCGCGTACTGAGGGGTCGGTGCCCCAGGTATGACTCAACTGCTCGATCAGACCCAGACCCCGGCCACGGCTACTCAACGTGTCGACATGTGCCCGACTGACCGTGCCCCGGGTGCCACTGTCAGCTACCGAGACGAGCAGTCGTTCCTGACTGAGATCGATCTCCACCCGCGCCTCGGTGCCGGCATGCAGCAGGGCGTTCGTGGTCAGCTCGCTGGCACAGAGCACCGCCGGACCGATCACCGATTCCGGAACCTGCCACCCGGCCAGCTGGTCGGCCAACCAGTGCCGCACCCGGCTCGGTGCGATCGGCTCGGCAGGAACCAGCAACCCCGCCGACCGGCTCGGCGCGGCCGCGTGCTCCACCGCGAGCACCGCCACGTCGTCGTCAGTGGTGCCCGGCACCGCCGCACTGGCCACCGCGCAGAGGTTGCGTGGATCGCTGGTGCTGGTCTCGGCGACGGCTGCGGCCAGAGCGGACATCCCGATGCCGAGATCCTGACCGCGTCGTTCCACCACGCCGTCGCTGAACATCAGCAGCGTGTCGCCGGGGCGCAGCTCGACCCGGGTCGGCCGCCGCCGCCCGGCCAGACCAAGCGGCGGCCCGGGCGGCACCGGGACGAACTCGGCGTTCGCCGTGGTCGACGACCAGCGTCGGATCAGCGGAGCGGGATGACCAGCGCTGGCCACCGTCAACCCGCCGGTCGCCGGATCCAGCACCCCGTACAGCACGGTCACGAACAGCTCCTCGTTCCGGCTCTCCGCGCCCAGGCTGTGCACCAGCCGGTCCAGCCCGTTCAGCACCGCCGTCGGCTCCGGTTCGGCCAGCGCGAGCCCGCGCAGCGCGGCCCGGACCTGGCCCATCAGCGCCGCTGCCCGCACATCGTGCCCGACGACATCGCCGAGCACCACGGCCAGCCCACCATCGGGCAGCCGGAACGCGTCGTAGAAGTCCCCGCCGGCCGAATTGCCGTCCACCCCCGGGTCGTAGCGTGCGGCCAACCGCAGCAGCGGCAGATCCGGCAGTTGCTCCGGCAGCATGCTGCGCTGCAGCAGTTGAGCCGTACCATGCTGGGTCTCGAACCGCCGGGCCCGTTCGGCCGCCTGAGTGACCAGTTCGGCGACCGCCGAAAGCAGCGCCCGTTCGGCCGGCGCCCACGAATGTGGCTCGCGGTACCCGAAGGTGATCCCACCGCGGAGCGATCCGGCCCGCAGCGGCAGGGCGGCGAGCGCCGTCACCAGCTCGTCGTGCCGGTCCGTGGCGTACCGGGCGAGCGGCCGGCCCTCCCCGGCGAACCGGGGGACACCGGTGCCGGCGACGGTGGCCAACGGGGTGGGAGCGTCCCGGGGGATCCGGCGCCACACCGGCGGCAGTCGCTCGTCGGCTTCGTCGAGCAGTTCACCGCGGACCCGGCGGACCACCCGCCATCCGCCGCCGTCGTCGATGCCGAGCGCCACCTGGTCGACGTCGAGCGAGGCCAGTCCGTACCGCAGCGCGACCCGGGCGACGTCGTCGAGGGTGAGCGTGCCGGCCAACGCCGAGGTCAGCTCGCTGAGGCTCTGCAGCCGGTGGGTGATGGTGCCGGTCTCGGTCGCGACCGAGAGCATTCCGACGATCCGCCCGTCGCTGTCCCGCACCGCGGAGTAGCCACGGGTAAAGGCCGTGCCGCCGAACGGGCCTGACTCGCCGGTGCCGAACGGCGCCACGGCCTCCGACTCGAGAAACGGCTCGCCGGTGCGGTAGACCCGTTCGACCACGTCGCCGACGCCCGGCCGGTGCCACGCGTCGGCGAACACCGCAGCCGCAGGCTGGGCGAACGCCTCAGGGTGCTTGGCGCCGAGCAGCTCCGCGTAGGCGTCGTTGTAGATCATCAGAAAGTTGTCGCTGTAGACCAGGGCCATCGGCACCGGTGAAGCGAGCACCAGCTCGACCGCTGCCCGTACCGCCGGATCCCAACCACTCAGCGGACCGAGCGGCGTGCCCGCCCAGTCGTGCCGGTCGACGAGCCCGGCCGGTACGACGCTGTCCGAGGTGGCGCCGGCCGGTACGGCGCTGTCCGGGTTGGTGCCGGCCGGGGTGGCTGACCGCGCAGTCGGCACCCCCGACGGGGTGTCCCGGGTCTGCCCGGCGGTGCCTGCCATGGGTGGCAGCCTATCCGGGGGCTGCCGTCGGCGGGTGGCGTGGACCGGCGCTAGGTGGGTATGCGGGCCGGCGGTAGGCGATGCAGCGCGTCCGTACGACAACGAGGCGACGCATCGGTAGATGAGCCGGAAAGGGGGGACCGGATGTCCTCGACGTACGCGTCGGCGCAGGTCGACATCGGCAACGCGCTGACTGACATGTGGCGGTCCGTGATACTTTTTGTGCCCCGGGCTATCGCGTTCATCGCGATTCTGGTGGTCGGATGGTTGATCGCACGGGCAGTGTTGAAGGGCGTCGACAAGGCGCTCGAACGGGTCGGGTTCGACCGGGCGGTGGAGCGCGGCGGCATCGGCAAGGCCTTGGAACGGACCCGGTACGACGCCAGCGACATCCTGGCCCGGTTGGCGTACTACGCGGTGCTGCTGTTCACCCTGCAGTTCGCGTTCGGAGTCTGGGGACCGAATCCGATCAGCGACCTGATCAGCGCGGTCGTGGCGTGGCTGCCGCGGGCGTTCGTCGCCATCGTCATCGTGGTCGTCGCCGCTGCGATCGCAACCGCGGTACGTGACCTGGTGTCGGGTGCGCTCGGTGGGCTCTCCTACGGCCGCCTGCTGGCCACCGCCGCGTCGGTGTTCATCGTCGCGCTCGGCGTCATCGCCGCGCTGAACCAGGTCGGCATCGCCACCACGGTCACCACCCCGGTGCTGATCGCGGTGCTTGCCACCATCGCTGGCGTGCTGATCGTCGGGGTCGGCGGTGGCCTGGTCCGACCCATGCAGCAACGGTGGGAGGGCTGGCTCACCCGGATGGCGGAGGAATCGCAGGCGGTGCGGGACAGTGCCAAGGCGTACCAGGCCGGCCGGGACGACGCCGGTGACCGGATGAACGAATCGACGCAGGTGATCCCGCAGACCCAGCAGGCGCCGGCGATGTCCGGTGGTCGTGAGGCAGCCAGCGGCCGGGGCACGGCCGGGCCGGGCGCCAACCGGCCGGGGGCATGACCGGACCGGGCGGGACTTCCCGCGGCTGATCCGTCCGGGCGGGTCGAGGAAGCCGCCAGTACAGGGCCGGGGTCAGCGCGGGGCCGCGCCGCTGATCCCGGCCAGCTGGCAGACGGCGACCAGCCGCAACGTCACCCAGTCGGCCGTCACCCAGTCGGCCGTCACCCACTGGGCGGTCGGCCCGACTACCGGGGGGCGCCAGCCGGCCTCGGTGGCCGCGTCGCGTACCCCGTCGGCGTACCGGGCCAATGTCACCGGGCTGAGTGGACGTAGATCCGCGAACAGCCGGTCCCGGACCGCAGCGGCGTGCTGATCCAGCTCGGCCAGCAGGCCGGGCAGGACTGCGGCGGCGGCCAGGCCGGCCGCACCGAGCGAGGCGTGCAGATCGGCCAACGAGGTCTGCGCCGCCCTTCGGGCGGCCGGGGCGGCCAGCAGGCCGTGCGGGGCAGCGGGAAACGGACTCATGAACTGTGCCCGCCCGGCTACTCGACGCGTCGGTTGTCGGCCGGGGCCGGGCGGTGGCGGGACGCGTCGTCGGCGATGATCACCGTGGCGACCATCAGCGCCACGCAGACGCTGAACAACCAGGAGCCGTCCGGCAGCAGGTAGGCGGAGACCGGCGCCTGGATCGCGGTCAGCAGGAAGCCGAGCCAGGCCCAGCGTCGCTGGCTCGGAGTGAGGAATCCGGGGGCGGTGGGGCGCATCCGAAAAGTCTCGCTCGGATGATCCCCACCGCCGTCAGCCGATCGGCCGGGGATGGCTGACCGATGCGTCAGCGACCGGACTGGCGACCGACTGGCGAGATCAGTGCGGGCCGGTCCGGCCGGTGGTCGAGGGCCGGTACGGCCGCTCAGGGTCGGTCATCGCCGGTCCGCCGGGGCGGCCGCCGGTACGGTCGACCGCCTCCGCGCCGTGGCCGAACTCTTCCTCGGCCGCGGCGTCGTTGCCGGTCATGTCGTCGACCTCACCGTCGCCCGCTGGTGCGGCGACGGCCCGTTCCAGCTCGTGGACCGGCAGCCGGTCCTCGTCGCGCCAAACGTCGTCCTCGGAATCAGTCATGCCGGTCGGGTTACCCGGCCGGGCTGCCGACAAACGCGGCTGGGGCGGGCGGGCCGGTTTCGGCCCGCCCGCCCCAGCCGTCAGACCCACCGACCGGCCGGCTCGGGAGGATTCACCGTCGGCCGGTGGGCGCTGTTCTAGGTCGGGTAGTCGGTCGAACTGTCACGGCTGCGGTCGAGGAACCTCGCCACGCCAGGCGCCGGTCTCCACGCCGTGCCGGCTTTCAATGAAATCCTTGAAGCGCTTCATGTCGCCCTTCACTCGGCGGTCCACGATGCCAAGCTTGTCGCCGGCCTGCTCCGCGATCCCCTCCGGGTCGAACTCCATCTGTGCGGTGACCCGGGTGTGGCTGTCGTCCAGTCGGTGGAACGTGATCACACCGGCCTGTTTCACCCCACCGGTCGCGGTCCAGGCAACCCGCTCGTCGGGAATCTGCTCGGTGATCTTCGCGTCGAACTCACGCGACACCCCGGCAATTTCGGTCGTCCAGCGCGTCAAGGTCTCCGACACCTGGGTCACCTCGGAGACGCCCTCCATGAACTGGGGGAACTCCTCGAACTGCGTCCACTGGTTGTACGCGGCGCGTACCGGCACCGCGACGTCAACGTACTCGGTCACTGCTCCCATGTGAGTCCCTCCTCTACTTCCGCCGGGCCGCAGGCGGCGCGGTCACCAGCGGGTCGTCTCGTTGGCATGGCCCAGCTCGGCCCACACCTCGGACACCGTCTGGAACGTGCGACCCGGCGGCAACTGATCGATCTCGTCGAGTACGTCGTCGGGTGCCTCGTTCTCCAGCGCGCTGTCGCGCAGCATGCTGCGGTCCCCGGGCAGCGCCGAGAGGTTGATGTAGCGGCCTAATCTGCTCCGCTGCTCGACCTCCTCGCTGGTCATGCCCTGCGGCGTGCCGGAGCGGTTGTCGCCGGCCGGAACCGCAGCCGGCTCCGGCTGGTCCTCGCCCGGGGGCTCCGCCTCGTGCCACTCCTCGGCCCGGCCTCCGGTGGTGCCCTGCGTGGTCCCACGGGTGTCGTGGGCCATGCTGTCGTCCACCCGAGGACTGTGCTTACTGTTGCCGCGTTCCATAGCTGTTCGACTACCCGTGACCGGCGTGGCTAAACCGGCGTCCGTGGCGGCAGCACCGGGTCGGCCGGCTCCGACTCACCGGCCTGGGCAGCCCGGCCACGCTGCACCGCCGCGTTGATCTCGACGCCCAGCATCACCGCCAGGTTGGTCAGGTAGAGCCAGACCAGGAACGCGATCACCGCGCCGAGGCTGCCATAGGTCACGTCGTATGAACCGAAGTACGCGACGTAGGTGCCGAACCCGGCCGAGGCCACCGCCGCCAGCAGCAGGGTCACCGCGCCGCCGACGGCCAGCCAGCGGAGCTTCGGCTGGCGGACGTTAGGAGCGAACCAGTACAGAAGGGACAAGAGTGTCGTGACGATGGTGATCAGCACCGGCCATTTGAGCAGGCTCCAGGCGGTACGCGGGGCTTGGCCAAGGCCGAGGCGGTCACCGAGCGCGTCGGTGACCGGGCCGCTGACAATCAGCATCACGGCGACCAGCGCGAGCAGCACCAGTCCGGCGGCGGTCAGCCCGAGCTGCTGCGGCTGCAACCGGTAGAAGGGGCGACCTTCGGCCACCCCGTAGATGGCGTTGGCAGCTCGGGTGAACGCCCGTACGTAGCCCGAGGCCGACCACAGCGCGGCCACCAGACCGAAGCTGAGCAGCACACCGGCGGAACTGCGTTGGTCGACCACCCCGTCGATGATGTCGACGAAACCCTCGTCGCCCACCACCGCCCCGGCCCCGAGCTCCTCGGCCAGGCCGACCACGGTGTCCACCGTGCGTTCACCGTCGGAGACCAGACCGACCAGCGCGACGACCACGATCAACGAGGGGAACAACGCGAGAACTCCGTAGTAGGTCAACGCGGCGGCCCAGTCCACGCAGTTGTCCCGGGCGAACCGGCGTCCACTGCCGACCAGCGCGGCGCGCCACGTCGTCAACCGGAGATCACGCAACCGCGTCGGCCGTACCGGACCGCTCACCAGCGGCCGTACCGGACCGCTCACCAGCGGCCGTCCAGTCCACTCGGAGCCTGCAGATGCAGCACCTTGACGACGGTCATCTCGTCGAGCAGTTCCGGTCCGAATCCGAGGCCCTCCCCGCTGCTGCGGCGGGGGTGCGCGGCACCGCCCGGTGCTCCGCCGAACACGGAGTTGATCTTCACGGTGCCCACCGGCAGCGCACGCCAGGCCCGCTGCGCGTGGCCCATGGAACGGGTCAGCACAGTCGCCGACAGACCGTACGGCGAAGCCGCCGCCCGGGACAGCGCCTCGTCGAACGACCCCACCGTCATCACCGGGGCGACCGGGCCGAACGTCTCCTGCCGCATCACCGCCATGTCGTCGGTGCACCCGGTCAGCACCGTCGGCGGGTAGAAGGCACCGGGCCCGTCCGGGATCCGGCCGCCGCACCGCACCGTCGCCCCGGCCGCCAGCGCCGCCGAGACCTGGGCGTGCACCCGGTCGCGGTGTCGGCGGTCCACCAACGGACCCAGCTCGGTGTACGGATCACGGGCCGGCCCCAATCGCATCCCCGAGCAGTGTCCGGTGAGCGCTTCGACGAACGGCTCCGCCACCGTGCTGTGGACATAGACTCGCTCCACGCTGACACACACCTGACCCGAGTTGGCCAACGCGCCGGACGCCGCCTGTTGCGCGGCCCACCGCGGATCGACGCCCTCATCGACGATCAGCGCGTCGCTGCCGCCGTTCTCCCGTAGCACCTTGGCCCCGGTGCGGGCGCACGCCTCGGCGATCGCCCGGCCGGCCTCAGAGGACCCGACGTGGGCGACCAGGTCCAACCCGTCGGAGGCGGCGATCCGGGCGCCGATGCTGCCGTCGCCGGTCAGCAGGGCGAAGACCCCGTCGGGAACCTCATCGGCGACCATCCGGGCGAGCAGCGCGCCGGTCGCCGGGCAGCGTTCACTCGGCTTGTGCACCACCGTGTTGCCGGTGACCAGCGCCGCGCCGAGCAGCCCGCAAGCCACCGCCACCGGGTCGTTCCACGGTGTCAGCACCGCCACCACCCCACGCGGCACGTACGCCATCAGATCCAGGGCGGCCGGGTCGCCGGCCAACGCCCGACCCCGGTGCACCGGACCCAGTTCGGCGTACTGCCGCAGGGTCGCCACGCCGGCGGCGATCCCGGCTCGTGCCCCGGCCAACGGCTTGCCCATCTCCGCGCTCTGCGCCTCGGCCACCTGGTCGGTGGCACTGGCCAGAGCGTCCGCGATTCGCCGCAGCGCGGCGGCCCGTTCCGTCGCCGGTGTCGCAGCCCACCCCGGTGCCGCCTCCCGGGCCGACTTCACCGCCGTGCCGATGTTCGCCTCGGTGGCGACCGGACTGCGGCTGACCGGGGTGCCCTCGGACGGGTCCTCGACAACGATCTCGGCACCGTCGCCGAACCGCCCCCACACGCCCTCGATGAACTGCTCCACGTCGTACATCCGGCAGTCGTTCCCGAAGGCCGCGTCGGTAAACGTTTGGCCGCGCCCGGCCGGGGTAGTCGCGCGGAGATGGCAGACACGGATGTGGAGACGGCAGACGCGGTCGTTATCGGTGCCGGACACAACGGCCTGGTCGCCGCCAACCTGCTCGCCGACGCCGGTTGGGACGTGCTGGTGCTGGAGGCGACCGGGGCGCCGGGCGGCGCGGTCAGCTCCGCCGAGGTGACCGCCCCCGGCTACCTCAGCGACCTGTACAGCTCGTTCTATCCGCTCGGGTTCGCTTCGCCGGTGCTGCGGGAGCTGCGGCTGGCCGAGTTCGGGCTGCGCTGGCGGCACGCCCCGGACGTCTTCGCTCACCTGCTGCCGGACGACCGGGCTGCGGTGGTCAACCTGGACCCCCGGCGGACCGCCGAGTCGCTGGAGGCATTCGCCGACGGCGACGGCGAACGCTGGCTGTCGGCGTACGCCGAGTGGCGGGCCGTGTCGGCACCGTTGATCGACGCGCTGTTCACCCCGTTTCCGCCGGTGCGGGCCGGCGTCGAGCTGCTGCGCCGGCTCCGGAGCGCCGGATCGCTGCGGCTGGCCCGGCGCCTGTTACTGCCGGTCCGCCAGCTCGGCCGGGAGACCTTCGCCGGTGCCGGCGGTCCGGCGCTGCTCGCCGGTTGCGCGCTGCACACCGATCTGGCCCCCGACGATGTCGCGTCCGGCGTGTACGGCTGGCTGCTGACCATGCTCGGTCAGGAGATCGGCTGGCCGGTGCCGGCGGGCGGCGCGCAACGGATTACCGACGCGCTGGTCGGCCGGTTGCGTTCCCGGGGCGGGCGGTTGGTCACCGGCGCCGCCGCCGGCCGGGTGCTGATCGCCCGCAGCCGGGCGGTCGGCGTGCGTACCGTCGACGGCCGGCTGTGGCAGGCCCGGCGGGCGGTGCTCGCCGACGTTCCCGCTCCGGCGCTGCTGCTCGACCTGGTCGGCGACCAGTGGCTGCCCACCAGGATGGTTGACGACCTGCGCCGGTTCCGGTGGGATGGCTCGACGGTGAAGGTCGACTGGGCGCTCGCCGGCCCGATGCCGTGGCGCAACCCGGCGGTCGCCGGGGCCGGCACCGTGCACCTCGGGGCCGACTTGGACGGCCTGACCCGGTACGCCGCCGCGCTGGCCTGCGACGAAATGCCCCGCGACCCGTTCCTGCTGCTTGGTCAGCTCACCACCGCCGACCCGCAGCGGTCACCGGCGGGCACCGAGTCGCTGTGGGCGTACACGCACCTGCCGCACCGCACCACGTGGCACGCCGAGGAAATTCTCGAACACGTCGCGCGGATGGAGGCGGTGCTGCACCGGCAGGCACCGGGGTTCGGTGCCCTGGTCCGGGCCCGTCACGTTGCCGGTCCGGTGGACCTGCAGGAGCAGAACCCGAGTCTGGTCGGGGGAGCGGTCGGGGGCGGCACCTCGGCGGCGTACCAGCAACTGTTCTTCCGGCCGGTGCCCGGCCTGGGCCGCGCGGACACCCCGGTCGACCGGCTCTTTCTCGCCTCGGCGTCGGCGCACCCCGGCGGCGGGGTGCACGGCGCGCCCGGGTCGAACGCCGCGCGGGCCGCGCTGGCCCGCGACCGCGCGGTGACCGGGCGGATGTACGGGGCTGTGGTGTCGGCGGCGCAGCGCGCGGTCTACCGCTGAGCCGGTGGCCGAATCGAGTGGCCGACCGGTCAGTCGATGACCATCCGGGCGCGGATGGCGGATGCCGTGCAGTTGCAGCCGGTTGCAAGGTGACCGCACCGAGCTGGGTTCTTATCAACCGCCACCTCCTGGTTGGGCGCGACGGGCGCCGCCGCCCCATGATCGTCGTCTGCGATCGATGAAGGCGGGCTGTGTCCCCCTTGTGTGCCACGCCGCCGGTTCGACGGCGGCGACCGGCGGCCCAACGGGCGGCGGTGGTGTCAGACAGTCACGCCGCCCGCCCGACCGGTCGACGGACCGCTGCCCGCAGCCGGGCCGGCCCGTTGCCGACCATCGCCCGAGCGGTGCCGAGCACGGCGGCCAGGACCGCGGCGGTGGCGGTCTGCTTGTGCGTCACGGCCCACAGTGCCAGCGACCGCCGACGTGCCTGGTCGTCGAAGGCGCCGTGCGCGCCATGATCGACCTCGGCATCGGCCGGGGCGTCCACGTTGTCCCGCCAGCGGGCCCGGTCGATGACCTCGTCGGTCTGTTGGGAGTCGAAGCCGACCTGCCGGATCGCAAGTAGCCGGTCGAGCAGCCCGGGGGCGATGACGTCGGCGAGCCGAGCCCGTAGGGTGGGGCCACCGACGTTGACCTCCCGCTTGCCGTTGTCGGCGGCCCAGCAGATCGCCGCCGCGGCCACCTCGGGTTGGAAGATCGGCGGTACCGGTTGCGGGTGTCGGGGCAGGTGGGTGCGCACCCAGGAGAACTGCGGCGTGTTCACCGCCGGCAGCTGAACCATCGACAGCTTGATCTCGGGGCTGGCCTGGAGCAACTCGGCCCGTAGCGAGTCGTTGAATCCCTGGATGGCGTGCTTGCTGGCGCAGTACGCCGACTGCAGCGGGATGCCTCGGTACGCCAGCGCCGACCCGACCTGCACGATCGTGCCGATTCCGGCCGGGCGCATCTGCCGCAGCGCAGCCAGCGTGCCGTGCACCGTGCCGAGGTAGTTGACCTCGGTGACCCGTCGGAACTCGTCGGCGCTGATCTCCCAGGTCGGGGCGAAGACCGACACCATCGCGTTGTTGATCCACACGTCCAGGCCGCCGTTGCGTCGGTGCAGGTCGTCGGCGGCCTCGTCGACCGCTGCGGCGTCGGCGACGTCCACCTGGTACGTGGCCACCGCCTCGGCGCCCAGCTCACGGCACTGTGCGGCGGCTGCGGCCAGGCCGGCCGCTCCTCGGGCGAGCAACCCGAGCCGGGCGCCGCGGCGCGCGTACCGCTGGGCGGTGGCGCGTCCGATGCCGGCGCTCGCGCCAGTGATCATCACGGTCTGACTCATCCCGTTCACCTCCCTGCGGGTGCCGTCCGGCACCCGTCCACTGACCTGCCCAGGCAGGGCCTGCCCTGACCGGGCACTGTTGCCGTGGACCCGTCCGTCGGGCCCAGGCTGTGGCGTGCCGGCGTCACCCGACGGTCTGCCGGGTGGCGATGTCGGACAGCCGGCGCAGCGTCTCCCGGTTGCGGTGGTGCAGGACCAGATCGTCGAGCTTCGTACGGATCCAACGCAGCGGCCCTCCGGTGAACGACTCGGCGATGGTGACCCGGGTGCCGTTGCCCGGGGTCGGTGCGAGCCGGAACACGATCGTCGCCTCGCCGAGCGGCCACAGCCCGGCCCGTAACGTCAGTTCGTCACCCGGCTGGCAGGAGATCACCGTGGAGGTGTCGGACAACGACAGCGGCCAGGGACCGGCCGTGTGGTGCAGCCGGGCCCCGGACTGCGGCCAGTGCTCGTCGACGTCGCGGATGTGCACGGTGCCGACCACCCAGTCGCTGTACGACCAGCCGTTCGCCAGCACGGCGAACACCTGGTCCGGCGGGGCGGGGATCACCCGCTGCACGACAGCCACGATCAGCCGGGTACCCCGCGGGCGGCACGCTAACCCGGCCACCGGCGAAATGGTGCGGACCGGACGAACGCCGTGGTTGGTTTACTCGCCCCGCACCCGGGAAACGGAGCCAGGTGCGAAGCGAACTGATCAGTCGGGGCTGCGGGCTGTTCGACGCGGTGCTCTTCGACCGTGACGGGACGCTCGTGCACGACGTGCCGTACAACGGCGACCCGGACCTGGTCCGCCCGGTACGCGGTGCCCGCGCCGCGCTTGACCGGCTCCGCGCCGCCGGTCTGCGGCTCGGTGTCGTCACCAACCAGTCCGGCCTGGCCCGCGGCCACTTCACCGCGCACGACATGCGTCGGGTGCACGACCGGATCGAGGAACTCCTCGGCCCGTTCGACACCTGGCAGATCTGCCCGCACGATGACGGCGACGGCTGCCGGTGCCGCAAACCGGCACCGGGCATGGTCCTGGCCGCCGCCCGGGAACTGGGCACCACCGCCGGGCGGTGCGCCGTGGTCGGCGACATCGGCCGGGACATCGTCGCCGCCGGCGCCGCCGGCGCGACCGGAATTCTGGTACCCACCGCGACGACCCGACCGCAGGAGACGGCCGCCGCTCCCGCCGTCGCTGGTGACCTGGCCGGCGCCGCCGATCTCATCCTGCGTCGGCACCGGGCGACCGCCCCCGGCGGACCCGGCCCGCGCGGCGGCCGGGTCCTGGTCGTGCGCTCCGACTCGGTCGGCGACGTACTGGTCACCGGGCCGGCGATCCGCGCCGTGGCGGCCGGGGCAGACGAGGTGGTCATGCTCTGCGGTCCGCGGGGCCGGGCCGCCGCCGAACTGCTGCCCGGTGTCGGCGAGCTGATCGAGTGGCCGCTGCCGTGGATCGACCCGGATCCCGGTCCGGTGGACCCGGCCGACCTGACCCGGTTGACGAACCGGCTCGCCGAGGTCGGCGCCGACGAGGCGATCATCTTCACCTCCTTCCACCAGTCGCCGCTGCCGCTGGCGCTGCTCCTGCGGCAGGCCGGGGTGGACCGGATCGCGGCGATCAGTGACGACTACCCCGGCTCGCTGCTCGACGTGCGCCACCGGGTGCCGCCGGGCGTACCGGAGCCGGAACGGGCGTTGTCGCTGGCCGCCGCCGCCGGGTTCGCGCTGCCCGGCGACGACGAACCGGTGCTGCGGCTACGCCCGGGCTGTCTGCGGCCGGCCGCCGGGCCCGCACCACAGGAGCCCGGCTCGGGTGTGCGTCACCGGATGCCGGAGCCGGACCGGGCCGGACCACCGGGCTATGTCGTCGTGCACCCGGGATCCTCCGTCGAGTCCCGCGCCTGCCCGCCGGAGCGGTGTGCCGCGTTCGTCGACGCGCTGCACGCCGCCGGGCACCGGGTGGTGGTCACCGGCGGACCCGGGGAGCAGGCGTTGAGCCGCCGGGTGGCCGGTCGGTCCGGTGTCGACCTCGGTGGTCAGACCTCGCTGGCCCGGCTCGCCGCGATCATCGCGCAGGCCGGCGCGCTGGTCGTCGGCAACAGCGGGCCCGCGCACCTCGCGGCGGCGGTCGGCACCCCGGTGGTCAGTCTGTTCGCGCCGACGGTGCCGTTCGGCCAGTGGGGCCCCTACCGGGTGCCCTGGGTCCGGCTCGGCGACCCGGTCGCCGGCTGCCGCAACACCCGGGCCGCCCGGTGCCCGGTGCCCGGCCATCCGTGTCTGTCGACGGTCTCCCCGGACAGCGTCGTCGAGGCCGTCGAACTGATCTGCGGGACGGCCGGATGAACATCTTCCTTTGGCACGTCCACGGATCGTGGACCACCGCGTTCGTCCACGGCAAGCACCACTACCTGGTGCCGGTCACCCCGGACCGGGGGCCGTACGGGCTGGGCCGGGCGCGCACCTACCCGTGGCCGGACGGCGTCACCGAGATCCGCCCCGGGCAGCTCGCCGCCGCCGAGGTCGACCTGGTGATCCTGCAACGCCCCGAGGAGCTCGATCTGGCCACCAGCTGGCTCGGCCGTACCGTTGGCCGGGACGTGCCGGTGGTCTACGTGGAGCACAACACGCCAAAGGGTGACGTGCCGACCAGCCGGCATCCGATGGCCGACCGTGACGACCTCACCGTGGTCCACGTCACCCACTTCAACGACCTGTTCTGGGACACCGGCGGCACCCGGACCCGGGTGATCGAGCATGGCATCGTCGCCCCGGCCGCCCGCTACAGCGGCGAACTCGACCGGCTCGCTGTGGTCACCAATGAGCCGGTACGCCGCCGACGGGTCACCGGCACCGACCTGATGCCCCGGTTCGCCGGGGTCGCCCCGCTGGACGTGTACGGGATGGGAGTCGCCGGGTTGCCCGAGGTTCTCGGCGGGCTGGCCGCCGGGCAGTTGGCCGTCCACGACGACGTGCCGCAGTCGGCGATGCACGCCGAGGTGGCCCGCCGCCGCGCGTACCTGCACCTGTGCCGGTGGACCTCACTCGGCCTGAGCCTGATCGAGGCGATGGCGATGGGTATGCCGGTGGTCGTTCTCGGCACCACCGAGGCGGTCGCCGCGGTACCGCCGTCGGCCGGGGTGCTCGCCACCCGAGTGCAGACCCTGGTCGACGCCGCCCAGTGGCTGATCGACGAGCCGGACGCGGCCCGCCGGCTCGGCGACGGCGCGCGGCGCGCGGCGCAGGACCGATACGGACTGGACCGGTTCCTCGCGGACTGGGACGAGCTGCTGGAGGAGGCGCTATGCGCATCGCGATGATCTCGGAGCACGCCAGCCCGCTCGCCGCGCTCGGCGGGGTGGACGCCGGCGGCCAGAACACGCACGTCGCGGAGCTGTCCACCGCGCTCGCCGCCGACGGCCACGAGGTCCGGGTGTTCACCCGCCGGGACGCTGTGGACCTGCCGGAACTGGTGCAGTTGGACAACGGGGTTGCGGTGGTGCACGTGCCGGCCGGCCCGGCCGAGCACATCGCCAAGGACGACCTGCTGCCGCACATGGCGCCGTTCAGCCGGTGGCTGGCCGGACAGTGGAGCCACGACTGGACCCCGGCGGTCGCGCACGCGCACTTCTGGATGAGCGGCCTCGCCGCCGTGCACGCCGGCCGGCTGACCGGGGTGCCGGTGGTGCAGACCTACCATGCGCTGGGCACGGTCAAGCGTCGCCACCAGGGCGCGATGGACACCAGTCCGCCCCGCCGCATCGGCTACGAGCGGGCGTTGGGCCGCAGCGTCGACCGGGTGGTTGCGCAGTCCCAGGACGAGGTCGCCGAGCTGATCAGGATGGGGGTGCCCCGGGGCCGGCTCTCGGTGGTGCCGTCCGGCGTCGACGAGCAGACCTTCGCCCCCGACGGACCGGCCGTGCCGCGCGACGAGGGCCGGCTGCGGGTGCTGACCGTTGGCCGGCTGGTCGCCCGCAAGGGTTTCCAGGACGTCGTACGGGCCATGCAACTCGTACCGAACGCGGAGTGCGTCGTCGTGGGTGGTCCGCCGGCCGCCGAGTTGGACACCGACCCGCAGGCCCGGCAGCTGCGCCAGCTGGCCGAGTCGTGCGGGGTGGGTGACCGGGTCCGGCTGGTCGGCGGGGTGCCTCGGGAACGGATGCCGTCCTGGTACCGGTCGGCCGACGTGCTGGTCGCCGCCCCGTGGTACGAGCCGTTCGGGCTCACCCCGTTGGAGGCGATGGCCTGCGGCGTGCCGGTGGTCGGCACCGCCGTGGGCGGGCTGACCGACACCGTCGTCGACGGCCTCACCGGCGATCTGGTGCCGCCCCGGGATCCACGGGCGCTCGGTATGGCACTGCGCCGGTTGCTCAACGACCGGGTCCGGCGGTTCGCCTACGCCACCGCCGCGCTGGACCGGGCGCGGCAGTGCTATTCGTGGCAGCGCGCCGCGGCGCAGCTGACCGCGATCTACGGCACGGTCAGCGGGGTGCGGCAGCCGAGCCGGGTGGTGGCCTGAGATGCCCGACGTGAACTCGCTCATCGACACCCACCTCGCCGGGCTGGCTGAGGCGCTGTTGCCGTACCGCCAGGTGGCCACCCGGCTGGGTCGCTGGGGTGCCGAGCTGGCCTGGACGCTCGGTCACGGTGGCCGGCTGCTGATCGCCGGCAACGGCGGTAGCGCCGCCGAGGCCCAGCACCTCGCCGCCGAGCTGGTCGGCAAGCTGCGTGACGACCGGACGCCGCTGTCAGCGATCGCGTTGACCGCCGAAACCTCCTCGCTCACCGCGATCAGCAACGACTTCGGCTTCGACGAGGTCTTCGCCCGGCAGGTACGGGCCCACGGCCGCCCCGGCGACATCCTGCTGCTGCTGTCCACGAGTGGACGGAGCGGCAACCTGCTCGCCGCGGCCCGGGCTGGCCGTGACGTCGGGCTGCGCTGCTGGGCGTGCACCGGTCCGGTGCCGAACCCGCTGGCCGAGGCGTGCGCCGAGGTGCTGGCGGTGCCGGCGGCCGATCCGCAGGTGGTGCAGGAGCTGCATCTGGTTACCGCGCACCTGCTGTGCGGCTACGTCGACCAGACACTGCCCGGCGTGCTCGGTCTCGCCGGCACGGTCGACGTCCCCGCCGGTGCGTCCCCGGCGCCCGCCGTGACGGCCGGTCTACCGGTGGACGTCCGCGGCGGTGTCCGGTGACCGCCGGCCCGATCGTGGTGGTCGGCGACACCCTGCTCGACCGGGACGTCGACGGTGCGGTGACCCGGGTCTGCCCGGACGCCGCCGCGCCGGTGCTCGACGAGCGGTACGTCACCGACCGGCCCGGTGGCGCCGGGCTGGCTGCGGCGCTCGCCGCCGGGCAGGGACACCCGGTCGTGCTGGTCAGCGCGCTCGCCGCCGACCCGGCCGGTTGTCGGCTCGCGGCGCTGCTCGCTGCGGCCGGCGTGGACCTGCATCCGCTGCCGTTGGGTGGCGCGACCGCCGAGAAGATCCGGCTGCGGACCCGGGGCCAGGTGCTGCTGCGGCTGGACCGGGGCGGGGACGGCCGGGTGCGCGGCGATCTGCCGCCGGCCACCGCCGAGGTGCTCGCGGCGGCTGCGGCGGTGGTGGTCAGCGACTACGGCCGGGGAGTGGCGCGGCTGCCGGGCCTGCGGGCGGCGCTGGCGGCGACCGGCGCACCGGTGGTGTGGGACCCGCACCCGCGCGGCCCGGCGGCGGTCGCCGGTGCCCGGCTGATCACCCCCAACGAGGCCGAGGTCCGCCAGTTGACCGGGCAGCCGGTCGGGGACACCCGGGTGGCCACTGCCGCACGGGGCGCCGACGAACTGCGGCGCCGCTGGCGGGCCGGGGCGGTCGCGGTGACGATGGGATGCGACGGCGCGCTGTTGTGCCACGCCGGGAGCGTGCCGCTGATGGTGCCGACGCCGATCAACACCGACGGGGACACCTGCGGCGCGGGGGACCGGTTCGCCACCGCCGCCGCGACGGCGCTGGCCGCCGGAGCCGTGGTGTCCGAGGCGGTCCAGGCGGCGGTCGCCGAGGCGTCCCGGTACGTCGCCGACGGCGGTACGGCCGGGCTGCGGCGGCTACTGGCCGGGTCCGACCAGGTCGCGGTGCCGGTGGAGACCGGGGCACTGGATGCGGCGTCTGCGGAGCAGGTCGGTCCGCGCGCCGCCGGGGCGTTGGCCGCCCGGGTACGGTCCGCCGGGGGCACCGTGGTGGCCACCGGCGGCTGCTTCGACCTGCTGCACGCCGGGCACGTGTCGGCGCTGCAGGCCGCCCGGCAGCTGGGTGACTGCCTGATCGTCTGCGTCAACTCCGACGCCAGCGTGGCCCGACTGAAGGGGCCGCAGCGGCCGGTGGTCGGCGAGCGTGACCGGGCCCGGCTGCTCGTGGCGTTGGGCTGCGTGGACGCGGTGGTCGTTTTCGATGAGGACACCCCGCACGCGGTGCTCAGCTGGCTGCGGCCGGACATCTGGGTCAAAGGTGGCGACTACGCCGGTGGCGGCACCGCCGAGCCGGACCTGCCTGAGGCCGAAGTGGTACGCCGGTGGGGCGGGCAGACGGCGATTGTGCCGTACCTCGACGGACGCTCCACCACCGGCATGATCGCCGCCGCCCGTGCCGGGCGGCCCGTTCCGTTGACCACCACTGTGGAGGACTCATCGTGACGAACCATCCCGGCAGCCCGGCGGTGCTGGTCACCGGCGGCGCGAGCGGTCTCGGGGCAGCCGTCGTCGACCTGCTGGCCAAGTCCGGCTACCGGCCGTGCGTCATCGACCGGCAGCCGCCGGCGGACGGGGTGCCCTGGCTCGACTGCGACCTGGCCGACACCCGGGCCGCCGAGGCCGCCACCCACCGGCTCGCCGAGCAGACCGGCGGGCTGAGCGCGGTGGTCACCGCGGCCGGGATGGACGTGCCGGGCCGTCTCGCCGACACCCCCGCGCAGGTGTGGGAACGGGTCGTCACGGTCGACCTGCTGGCCACCGCGGCGGTGATCCGGGCGGCGCTGCCCTGGCTGACCTCGGCCGGCGGTTCGGTGGTGACGATCGCCTCCACCCTGGGAGTGAAGGCGGTCGGTGACGCCACCGCATACTGCGCGGCCAAGTTCGGGGTGGTCGGGTTCACCCGGGCGTTGGCGGCCGAACTCGCCGGCACCGTCGGCGTCACCCTGCTGGTGCCCGGCGGGATGCGGACCGCCTTCTTCGGCGAGCGCGAGGCCCGGTACCGGCCGGCGGCCGACGCCGCGCTCAACGACCCCGGCAACGTGGCGGCGGCGGTGCTGTTCGCGCTGCAGCAGCCGGCCGGCTGCGCGGTGCGCGAAATGGTGATCTGCGCGGACCGGGAGACGTCCTACCCGTGATCCTGGTGCTGCGGGCCCTCGGCATCGGTGACCTGGCCACCGCCGTGCCGGCGCTGCGTGGGCTGCGGGCCGCCTACCCGGCCGAGACGATCGCCCTGGCCGCGCCGGCCTGGCTCGCCCCGCTGGCCGGCCTGACCGGCGCGGTGGACCGCCTGGTGCCGCTGTCCGGGCTGGACGCGGTGCCGCTGCTCGACACCGGCCCGGACTGGGCGGTCAACCTGCACGGCCGTGGCCCGCAGTCGCACCGGCTGCTCGCCACGACGCGGCCGGGCCGGTTGTGGGCGTACCGGTGTCCGGCGGCGGCGCACCACGACGGCCCACCGTGGCGCGACGACGAGCACGAGGTGGCGCGGTGGTGCCGACTGCTCACCTGGTACGGCGTCGACTGTGGCCCGACCGACCTGCTGCTGCCCCGTCCGGTACCGGACCGGGTGCCGGTCGGGGTGACCGTACTGCACCCCGGCGCGGCGGCGCCGCGCCGCCGGTGGCCGGTCGACCGGTTCGCCGAGCTGGCCGGTCGGCTGACCGCCGCCGGACACCGGGTGGTCGTGACCGGGTCGGCACCCGAGCGTCCGCTGGCTGAGGCGGTCGCCGCCGGTGCCGGGCTGCCCGGCACCGCGGTCTGCGCCGGGCGGATGGACCTGTACCAGTTCGCCGCCCTGCTGGCGCACGCCCGTCTGCTGGTCGCCGCCGACACCGGCGCGGGGCACCTGGCAACGGCCTTCGGCGTACCGTCGGTGCTGCTGTTCGGTCCCACGTCGCCGGCCCGCTGGGGCCCACCGGTGCACCGGACACGGCACCGGGTGGTCCACTACCCGCTGCTGTCCGCCGGGGTCGAGGAGCCGGCAGCCGTCCCCGCAGCTGCCGTCCCCGCAGCCGGCGACCCGCCGGCCGCCGACGGACCCGCCGATGGGCCGGCGGTCGACCGGCACCCGGCGATGGTCGCCATCTGTGTCGACGAGGTGCTCGCCGCGATCGGTGAGGTGGAACGCGATGCGGTTGCGGCGCAGTGACCCGCACCGGCCGGGATACCGGCGCCGTCGCCGGGGCCGGGGGACTGCCTTCCTCGATACCCGGGGCCAGCCGGTCACCGACCCGGCGGAGCTGAAGCGGCTTCGTGAGCTGGTGATCCCGCCCGCCTGGCGGGACGTGTGGATCTGTCCGCACCCGTCCGGTCACATTCAGGCCGTCGGCGTGGATGCGGCCGGCCGGCGGCAGTACCTCTACCACCCCCAGTGGCGGGTCCGTCGGGACGTCGCCAAGTTTCAGCACGTGCGGCGGGTTGCGGACCGGCTGCCCCGGCTGCGGAACCGGGTCGACGCCGATCTGCGTTGCCGGGGTCTGGGCCGGCAACGGGTGCTGGCCGCCCTGGTGCGCCTGCTGGATCTGGGGATGTTCCGGATCGGCAACGACCAGTACGCCGCCGGCGACGAGCCCACGTTCGGGGTGGCGACGCTGCGGCCCGGACACGCCCGGCTCGAGCGCGGTTGCGTGGTCCTCGAGTTCCCGGCCAAGGGCGGCGTCGCCCAGGTCCGGCGGATCGACGACGCGCAGGTGTGTGCCGTGCTGCGGGCACTGCGTCGTCGTCGGCACGACGGGCAGCGGCTGTTCTGCTACTGGGACGGGCGGCGCTGGCGGGACGTGCACAGCGACGAAATCAACGAGTACCTGCGTCAGGCCAGCGGCACCGAGATGACGGCAAAGGACTTCCGTACCTGGCATGCCACCGTGCTCGCCGCGACCCGGCTGGCGGCCGCCGGGGTACCGCGATCGGCGGCGGCCCGGCGGCGGACGGTGGCCGCGGTGATGCGGGAGGTCGCGGAGCTGCTCGGCAACACACCCACAGTCGCCCGCGCCTCCTACGTCGACCCCCGGGTGGTCGAGTCGTTCCACCGGGGGCGGGTGGCCCGGCTCGGCACCGGCGAGCCCAGCCGGCCGGCCGCCGAGCAGGCGGTCCGCCGACTGCTCCCGTCACGCTGAGTCGGTCCGGTCGGCGCTGTCCGTACCGCCGGCCGCCACCGGCTGCTCCTTGATGAACGTCGGGTGCAGGCTGACCGGTGCCGCCGCCTGTTTGCGCGACCGTAGCCGCAGGTTGAGGAACTCCACGAAGACGGAGAACGCGATCGGCCCGTACACGTACCCCTTGGGGAGGTGGTGGCCGAGCCCTTCGGCGATCAGGCTGCCACCGATCAGCAGCAGGAACGACAGGGCCAGCATCTTCACCGTCGGATGCTGGTTGACGAACCCGCTGACCGCCCCGGCCGACACCAGCATGATGACGATCGCGACCACCACGGCGGCGACCATGATGAACAGCTGGTCGACCATGCCCACCGCGGTGATCACCGAGTCGAGCGAGAACACCACGTCCAGCACCAGGATCTGGGCGATTACTCCGGCGAACGACGCGGTCTTACCGCTGCGCCCGTGGTCCGCGCCCTCCAGGTGCTCGTGGATCTCGTAGGTCGCTTTGACCAGCAGGAAACCCCCGCCGAGCAGCAGGATCAGGTCCCGGCCGGATATCTCCTGCCCGAACACCTCGAACAGCGGTGCGGTCAGCCCGATCACCCAGGACAACGAGGCGAGCAGCAGCAGCCGGGTGACCAGGGCCAGCGACAGCCCGATGGTGCGGGCCCTGGCCTGCTGGTGCTCGGGCAGCCGACCGGCGAGGATCGAGATGAACACGACGTTGTCGATGCCCAGCACGACTTCCAGCAGCAGCAGGGTCGCGAACGCGATCCACAACTCGGGGCTGGTCAGAAGCTCCATCGTTGCTCCCGGGAGAGGGGTGGCCACCGGGCCGGTGCGGCCCGCGGTTCCAGACCGTACTGGCGGTGGTCAACCGCCCGCACACCGGAGCCTCCCACTCAGTCGTTGAGTACGTGGGCGAGCCGGTCGCGGAACCGCCGCTCCGACTCGGTCACCGTCTCGCCGCCGATGCCCAGCATCCCGCCGGTGCTTGCGGCGCCGACCACCTGTTCGGCGATGCCGACCAGCCAGTGCTTGTACGCCCCGGCCTCGCCGTCATCCACCCGGTCGGCGAGCAGTCGGGCCGCCGTACCCGCCCGGGCCAGCACGTCGGCGATCAGCGCCCGGGGGTCGGCCGGTTCGATCACCGGCAGTTCCTCGCCGGTCTCCGGATCGCCGACCCGGCTGACCAGTTCCCCGGCGACCGCGGCGACCAGCGGGCTGGCCGACTCCCGCCCGGCGCTGATCGTCTCCAGCCCGGCGGCGTTCTCCGCCCGGGTCCGCCGTCCACCGTCGGACTCGGCCGCGCTGGCCGCGTTCAGCACCGCCTGCGGCAGCCCGACCAGCAGTCCCCATTCCTCGTCGGAGAACCCGAGTTCGGTGTACACCGGCAGTTCCGTCACGCTTTGCCCCTTTCAACCTGCTGCCCGCCGGACCGGTGTCCGACGGTGGCGATCCTCAGCGCTGCTCGGCGGCCAGCAGACCCTGGTCGCTGACCACCGGCACCGACAACGTCTTGTAGCCGACACCGTCGAAGAGGACCGTCATCCGGTCCTGTTCGTACCCGAGTACCAGGCCGGCCCCCCATTCCGCGTGTCGCACCATACTGTGCACCGGGAACGGGCCGGCGGCGCCGTCGTCGGCGGTGCTGGTCCCGGCGTGGCAACTGTCGCAATGGCCACAGACGTCCGCCACATGCTCCCCGAAGTAGGTGAGCAGCGCCCGGGTGCGGCAACCGGTCGCCTCGGCGAAGGCCCGCATCATGTCGGTACGGGAGCGCTGCACGGTCTGGCGACGTCCGGCCGCTGCCACCGCGGCGGCGGCGGCCCGCGTCGGGTCCGGCGCGTAGAACGGACGGACGGTCTGGGTGCCGGCGACGGTACGGGCCGCGCCCACCTCCTCCAACAGGGCGAGCAGTTGGCTCAGTTTGCGGGCACCGAGCCCGGTGCGGCGGCGCAGCTCGGCGCGGGTGGCCGGCTTGGTGTCCAGCACCTCGGCGACGTCGCGCAACTCGTCGTGGTCGGGCGGGCTGGTGGTGAAGTACCGCTGCAGACCGATGTCCTCGGCCCGCCACAACAGCAGCGCGCGGGCCGACCGGCCGTCCCGGCCGCCGCGCCCGATCTCCTGCAGATAGCTGTCGGGCGAGTCCGGCAGCGCGGTGTGCGCCACCCACCGTACGTCCGGTTTGTCGATGCCCATGCCGAACGCGGACGTCGCCACCATGACCGGCACCTGCCCGGCGAGGAACTCGCCGTGCAGCTGCTGCCGGGCGGTGGCCGACATACCGGCGTGGTAGCAGCGGGCCGGGTAGCCGGCGGCCGCGAGCTGACCGGCCAGGTCCGTCGCGGCCCGCCGGGTCGGCACGTAGACGATGCCGGGCGGCTGTTCGGCGTCGAGCAGGGCGACCAGCCGGCGCCACCGGTAGTCCTCGGTCGGGCAGTGGGCCACCTCAAGGAACAGGTTGCCCCGGTCCAGTCCGGCCACCACCAGGTGCGGGTCGGTGAGCCCGAGCCGGTGGACGATGTCGTCGCGGACCGGCGGCGAGGCGGTGGCGGTCAGCGCCACCACCGCAGGGCGGCCCAACTGCTCCACCAGGTGTCCGACGGCCAGGTAGTCGGGTCGGAAGTCGTGCCCCCAGGCCGAGACGCAGTGCGCCTCGTCGACCGCGACCAGCGCCGGGGACAACCGCCGTACCTCGGCCAGCCGGTCCGGGTCGCACAGCTGTTCCGGTGTGGTGAACAGGAACCGGGCCCGACCCGCACGAATGTCGTCGAGCGCCGCCCGTCGCTGGGCCGGGCTCTCCGCGGAGCTGATCCGGACCGCCCGCAGCTCGGCCTGGCCGCGTTGATTGAGTGCGGCGATCTGGTCCTGCTGCAACGAGAGCAGCGGAGAGATCACCACGGTCGGGCCGGCCAGCATGGTGGCCGGGATCTGGTACACGGCCGATTTCCCGGCGCCGGTGGGCAGCACCACCAGGGCGTCGCGGCCCTTCAGCAGGGCCCGCATCGCGCCGAGTTGACCGGGCCGCAACGCCGACCAGCCGAAGCGTTGGCGTGCCGCACGGCGCAGTCGGGGTGAATGCAGGGGCAGCTCCATCGGAAGTCGTGGTTACCCGGCGCGGACCACGGCCAAACGGGTCAGCCGCCCCGGTGACCGTCGGCCGACCCGGTCTCACCGTTTCCGCTCACCGCCCTTTGCCGAACATCGCCCGTAGCGCGGCGAGCAGGAGCAGGACACCGAGGACGGCACCGACCACCTGGACACCGGGGAGGTCCTGCCAGCTGGTCTCCTCGGCGGCGTACTGGATGAACGGAACCACTTACGCACTGTGCCACACCGGGGCCGCCCGGCGACAGACCGTGCCGTACGGCGGGACCGGCGTCGAGGCCGCAGCGCGGGTCCGGTTAATAGAAAGGTTTATTGACTAAAACTGTCCGTGATGTGAACATGAGCCGCATGGTCGATTCCAGTCCCAGTGTGCGGCGGATGGCGGTCACCGTGCTGCAGCCCGGGTTCATCGGCACCAGCGCACCGGACTGGGTGCGCCGGTGGGTGGCCGACGGGTTGGGTGCCGTGGTGCTGTTCGCCCGGAACGTCCGCGACCCCGAACAGGTCGCCGCGCTCACCGCCGCGCTGCGCGCCGAACGGCCGGACGTGCTGGTCGCCATCGACGAGGAAGCGGGTGACGTGACCCGGATCGAATCCGGACACGGCAGCTCCCGACCCGGCAACCTGGCCCTCGGTGCGGTCGACGACCCGGAACTGACCCGGCGGGTCGCCCACGATCTCGGTCTGGAGCTGGCCGGCGCGGGAGTCACCGTCAACTACGCCCCAGTTGCCGACGTCAACTCCAATCCGGACAACCCGGTAATCGGGGTACGCGCGTTCGGCGACGATCCGCACCTGGTGGCCCGGCACACGGCCGCCTGGATCCGCGGGCTGCAGGACGCCGGAGTCGCCGCCTGCGCCAAACACTTCCCCGGACACGGCGACACCAACGTGGACTCGCACGCCGCCGTACCGCGCATCGACGCCGACCGGATCCGGCTGGACGCGGTGGAGCTGACCCCGTTCCGGGCCGCCATCGCCGCCGGCACCCGGACGATCATGACCGGACACCTGCTCGTTCCGGCGATCGACCCGGTCAACCTGGCCACCCTCAGCCGTGCGGTCCTGGTCGACCTGCTGCGGGACCGGCTCGGGTTCACCGGCGCGGTGATCACCGACGGAATCGAGATGCGGGCGGTGACCCGGCGCTTCGGACTGGCCGGCGCGACCGTCCGGGCGCTCGCCGCCGGCGTTGACGCCGTCTGCGTGGGCGGCGAACACGCCGACGAGGAGACTGTCCGGCGACTGACCGACGGGATCGTCGACGCGGTCGTCACCGGACAGTTGCCAACCCAGCGGCTGGCCGAGGCGGCGGAGCGGATCCGGCAACTGGCGGAGTGGTCGGTGCGGTACCACCGACGACCGGACGGCAACGGACCCGAACCGGGTGGCAACAGACCCGTACCGGGCGGCAGCAGGTCCGCCACGCTGGCGTCCGCCGGCCCGTCGACCGGTCCGGTGCGGTCCGCCGTCGGGCTCGCCGCAGCCCGGCGCGCGCTGCGGATCCGGACCGCGACCCGGCTGCCGCTGACCCGACCCGCGTACGTGGTGGAGTTCGTGCCGCCGCACAACATCGCCACCGGGGCCGAGACCCCGTGGGGTATCGGCCAGGCCCTGGCCACGCTGCGGCCCGGGACGCTCACCGTTCGACTGACCGAGCGGGATCTTGACGCATCGGCGGGTCCGTCAACGGCAGCCGGCGTTCCTGGTCGACCGGTTGAGCCGCTGGACACCGCGCTGCTCGCCGCCCGTCACCACGCCCTCGTGCTGGTGGTCCGCGACCTGCACCGGCATCGGTGGATGTCGGTGGCGGTCGATCGCGCGCTCGCCGTCCGACCCGACGCCGTCGTGGTCGAGATGGGGGTACCGGTGCGGGTCGCCGGTGACGTCCACCTGTCGACCTACGGGGCGAGCTGGGCGAACAGCCGGGCCGCCGCCGAGCGGCTGGCCGGTTGGCAGACGCCGGTGGCCAGGACCGGCACCCCGGGTCCGACCGGGTCGGGTCCGACGGCATCAGGCCCGACGGTGCTGCCCGGCCCGACCGAGCCGGAGCCTACGGCGGACCGGTCAGCCGCTGATCCGCAGGATCCGGTCGTCGTCGCCGGTGGGTGAACCACGCCCGTCCCGATTCGAGGTGAGCACCCACAGGCTGCCGTCCGGCGCCACCGCCGCGTGCCGCAGCCGGCCGTACTCGCCACTGAGCAACGTCTCGGCGTCGGTGCCGTCCGGGGCTACCCGGTACAGCCGCTGGCCACGCAGACACGCCAGCCACAGCCGGCCCTGGTGGTGGGCGAGACCGCTGGGGGAGGCGTCCCGGGGGGCCCAGGTGGCCACCGGATCGATGAACTCCGCCCGGTCGGCCACCCCCTCGACTTCCGGCCAGCCGTAGTTGCCGCCGGGCTCGATCCGGTTCAGTTCGTCGTGCCGGTTCTGCCCGAACTCACTGGCGTACAGCTGCCCGGCCGGATCCCAGGCCAGGCCCTGCACGTTGCGGTGGCCGAAACTGAACACCGGTGATCCCGCAAGCGGGTTGTCCGCCGGGACGGTGCCGTCCGGCCGCACCCGAAGAATCTTGCCGGCCAGCCCGGTTGGGTCCTGCGCGGCTCCCCGCTCGCCGGCGTCACCGGTGCCGACGTACAGCATCCCGTCCGGACCGAAAGCGATCCGGCCGCCGTTGTGGGTGGGCGCCCGGGGAATCCCGGTCAGCACCGGCTCAGGGGGCGTCGTCGGGCCGTCGGGCCCGAGCCGGAACCGAACGACCCGGTTGTCACCGGCTCCCGTGTAGTAGAGGTAGACCCAGCCGTCGGCGGCGTACTGCGGGGACACCGCCACGCCGAGCAGGCCGCCCTCCCCGTCCGGGACGACCTCGTCGACCCGGGTGATCTCCCGGGTGCTGCCCTGCGCGTCCACGGTCAGCAACCGGGCGGTGTCCCGCTCCGTCACCAGTGCGGTACCGTCCGGGAGGAACGCGAGGTCCCACGGCGCGGCGAGTCCGGTCGCGACGACGTCGACGTCGGCCGACGCCTCGGGCGCGTCGGAGATCGTCGGGTCGCTGAACCAGCCGAGCCAGCCGCCCGTCGCCACCACCGTGGCGGCCAGCACGAGCACGCCGACCACCGCGACCGCCGTACGCGCCGTGCCGGGCCAGCGCCGCTCAGTCACCGGCGACCAGCCCTGCGAACTCCGGATGCCGGTCGATGTACGCGGCGATGAACGAGCACTGAGGAACCACCCGTTCGCCCCGGTCGCGGAGCTCGCTGAGCAGGCCGTGGGCGAGGGCGTCACCGGCACCCCGCCCCCGGTACGCGGGATCGATCTCGGTGTGCGTCACGGTCACCGCCGCCGGGCCCGGCCGGTAGCTGGCGAACCCGGCCAGGCCGTCGTCGATCAGGATCTCAAACCGGTTCCGCGCCGGGTTGTCCTCCACCAGCACTGTCACGGTCGGACACCTCCTCAGTCAGGGGCCGACATGGTCAAGGCCGACTCATCGGCAGGCCGGCACGGCTTCGAGCCTAACCGTCGGCCCGCCGGCGGGCGCGGCGGCAGGGCGGCGGCGGGCCAATGCTCCGGGGCACCGTCACGAGCGCCAAGTACGCTTGTCCGGTGACCACCGCACCCCTGCTGTCATCGGCTTCCCGCGTCTCCCGATCCACCAGATCCGGCCGGCGGGTCGGCGCCATCTCCCGCGCCGCCGGTCTGTCCGCCGGGTTGCTGTTCGGCGCGGCGCTGCTCGCCGGTTGCAGCTCCGAGGGCGCCAGCACTGACTGTGGGCTGGACGCCTGCACGGTGACTTTCTCCCGAGGAATCGAGGCCAGCGCCAGTTTTCTCGGCGTCGAGGCCCGGTTGATCGGGGCCGAGGGCGACCGGGTCACTGTCGAGGTAGCCGGCGAGCAGGTCACCCTGACCGTCGGCGAGCAGGCCACCGAGGTCGGCGGATTCGACGTGAGTCTCGAGCGGGTGACCGACTCGCAGGTGGCGATCCGGGTCGCCCGGCAGCTGGGCTGACCACCGGTCGGGCACGTTTGGCGGTGGCGCTGACCGGTCATATGGAGCGCCATGCCGAACACCAGGGATGCGCAGCGCACCGCTCATCAGGTTGGTAACAGTCGATCGTTGGAGCTGCTCGCCAGAGCCGGTTTCCTCGGGTACGGCCTGGTCCACCTGCTGGTGGCCTGGCTGGCGTTGCAGATCGCCTTCGGCCGCCCGGCCGCTGACGGGGACCAGTCCGGCGCGTTGCGTACCCTCGCCGCGCAGCCGCTCGGCGGGGTGCTGCTGATCGCCGTCGCGGTCGGGTTGGCCGCAATGGCGGTGTGGCAGGGCATCGAGGCCGCCGTGGGGCACCGTACCGAGCGGGGCAACAAGCGGACGTTCGAGCGGGTCCTGTCGGTCGGTCGGACCGTGGTCTACCTGTCCTTCGCCTGGACCGCCATCCAGGTGTTCCGTGACGCCAACGCCGACACCGCCAACCAGCAGCAGGTGCTGAGCGAACGGGTGATGTCCGCTCCCGGCGGTCGGTGGCTGGTCGGGTTCGTCGGCGTGGTGGTGGTCGGCATCGGTGTCGGAATGGTCGTCAACGGCGTCACCCGGCGGTTCGCCGAGCAGCTGCGGACCGGGGCGATGAGTGCCCGGGTGCGGGCGGTCGTCTGTCGGCTGGGTACGGCCGGCTACGTTGCCAAGGGCATCGCCTACGGCACCGCCGGGGCACTGGTGGTGACTGCTGCCGTCCAGTTCGACCCGGAGCAGGCCCGGGGCCTGGACGCAGCCCTGCACACCCTGCGCGAGCAGGCGTTCGGGTCTGTCCTGTTGGTACTGGTGGCGGCCGGCTTCGCGGCCTTCGGCGTCTACTGCTTCGCTCAGTCCCACTACCGCAAGGTGTGACATACCGCCCATGGCAGGACCCGCCTTCGCCCGGCATCATTGACGTTTTGTCACTGTTGATGGCGATGTGAAGGAGGACTATTTCGTGCATCCGGTTGTCTGGACGGTGCTCGTCACGGTCGCGGCGGCGCTGCTCGCGGTGACCGTGGCGGCGATCGGTCACCGGGTCGTCCGGCGTCTCGGCCGACGTTCCGTACTGCTCGCCGAGGTCTCGACCCACGCGCACCGGGCGACGCTGGTGGCCGCGACCGTGACGGCCATTCAGCTCGCGCTCCGTTGCTCGACCGGTTACGCGGTCGGTGAGCCGTGGCGGCGTACCACCTTGCACCTGCTGGTCCTCGCGATGATCGCGGCGTGTGCCTGGCTGGTCGGGGCGCTGCTGCTGGCCATGGAGGACACCACGCTGGCCCGGTTCCGCACCGACGTGCCGGACAACCGGCACGCCCGCCGGCTGCACACCCAGGTGGTGATGCTGCGCCGGGTCACCATCGCGGTGATCGTCATCCTCACCGTCGGGGTGATGCTGATGACCTTCCCGGCCGTACGCGGTGTCGGCGCGAGCCTGCTCGCCTCCGCCGGAGTGATCGGTGTGGTCGGCGCGCTGGCCGCGCAGAGCCTGCTGAGCAACGTCATCGCCGGCCTGCAGCTGGCCTTCAGCGACGCGGTGCGCATCGACGACGTCGTGGTGGTCGAGGGCGAGTGGGGCCGGATCGAGGAGTTGACGCTCAGCTACGTGGTGGTGCACATCTGGGACCACCGGCGGCTGATCCTGCCCACCTCGTACTTCACCACCACGCCGTTCCAGAACTGGACCCGGACCAGGGCCGCGGTGCTCGGCACCGCCGAGTTTGACCTGGACTGGTCGGTCCCCGTCCAGGTTATGCGCGAGGAACTGCGCCGACTGGTGGAGGGAACTGACCTGTGGGACGGCCGGGTGTGTGTACTGCAGGTGACCGAGGCGACCGGCGGCACGATCCGCCTGCGGGCACTGGTCAGCGCCGCTGACTCGCCGAGTCTGTGGGATCTGCGGTGCCAGGTCCGCGAACACCTGGTCAGTTGGGTCCGCGAACACCGACCGACCGCGCTGCCCCGGTGGCGGGCCGAGGTCGGCGACGGGGACAGTTTGCTGGACTGGCTGGACGTGCGGCGCCGGTCGGTCACCGGCGGGCAGCGCAACGGCCGTCACCCGGTCGCGCCCGTCATGACCACCGCTGCCGGCGGGCACGAGGTGCCCGACGACGCCCGGCTGTTCGGCGGTGACGCCGAGGGCGACGCCCGTGCCTCGGTCTTCGTCGGCCCGGAGGAACCCGCCGTTGCTGATCGCCGCCAGCAGGATTGATCGAGCTCCGGGCCGGGCATACAGCGGAGAACAGCGGGAAAGGAGGCAGCATGGCCGACACTTTGCACCGGCCGCCCGCCGAGCGGTCCACCGCAGAACTCGTACAACAGGCCGGTGAGCAGATATCGCGACTGGTACGCGACGAGATCGCGCTCGCCCGTGCCGAACTGACCGAAAAAGGCAAGCACGCCGGACTTGGTATCGGGCTGTTCGGCGGTGGCGGGGTCGTCGCGCTCTACGGACTCGGTGTGCTGATCGCCGCCGGCGTACTGCTGCTCGCCCAGGCCTGGCCGCCGTGGCTGGCTGCCCTGGCCGTCGCGGTGCTGCTGTTCCTGGTCGCGGGCGCGCTGGCACTTGCCGGGCGACGGCAGGTCCGTCAGGCGGCGCCACCGGTGCCGACGGTGGCGGCGGACAGCGTACGGGCGGATGTGACGGTGGTCGGCGCGGCGATGAAACGGGGGCGACAGTCGTGACGTCGCACAACGGCAGGTCCGGTGACGGCACCGGCGATCTCGACCTGCTCCGGGCCGAGATCCGGCAGACCCGGGCCGAACTGGGCCAGACGGTGCAGGCGCTGGCCGCTAAGACCGACGTGAAGAGCCGGTTGCGGCTGGGGGCCGACCGGGCCCGGCTGCGGCTGCGAGATTCGGCCCGTCAGGCGGCGGCCACGGCGGGCCGGCCCGACCGGCGTACCGTCGCGGTCCCGGCCCTGGTGGTGGCCGGCACGGTGGTGACGGTGGTACTGGTGTGGTTGACGAGGAGAGGGAGACGCGGGTGAGCAAACCAGTCAACAAGTTGGCCTACCGGCCGGTCGGACTGGTGCTCGGCCTGGCGGCGGGTGCCCTGGCCGGGGCGATATTCCGGCAGGTCTGGAAGCTCGCCGCAGGCGACGACGAGGCACCCAATGCCATCGACGAGGAGCGTGGTTGGGGCGAGGTGCTGGCCGCGGCCGCGCTGCAGGGGGCGATCTTCTCAGTCGTCCGGGCCGCTGTGGACCGCGGCGGTGCAACCGGGGTGCGCCGGCTCACCGGCCGTTGGCCGTCGTGAGCGCCGTCGCAGCTGGTCAGGCATGCGATGGCCCGGCCGGACCGGGCCCGGGTGACGACCAGATTCGGGCACGCCACGAGGGCGTGAACGGCGTCTCAGGTCACATGTCGGAGACGTTCGTCAGGTAGGCTGTGCGAAGTTTTTGCGTACGTGGTTTGCTGTCCACGCTGTTGCGAGACAGCGTGGGTTGAGAGAAGTCCTCCTTCACCGGGGGCCACCTCAGGCGCCGCTGCTCGAAAACGGCCAACCGGCCGCACGGCGTGCTTGGCCGCCAGTTTCAGAAGGAGATACACATGGCGCAGGGAACCGTGAAGTGGTTCAACGCAGACAAGGGCTTCGGCTTCATCACCGTCGACGGCGGGGGTGCTGACGTGTTCGTCCACTTCTCGGCCATCCAGACCAGCGGCTACCGCACGCTGGAGGAGAACCAGCGGGTCGAGTTCGAGATCGCCCAGGGCCAGAAGGGTCCGCAGGCCGAGCAGGTCCGCCCGATCTGACCTCGGTCGCCGGTGCCGTCCGGCGTCCGGGCTGGCACCGACCCGCGAAGGTCGTGACGAGGGCCCCGTTGTTCCGGCCGGAACAACGGGGCCCTCGCTCGTGCGCGACTGGGCCGCGGCTCGTGCGCAGCGCCGGGCGGCGGGTCACCACCGGTGGTGCACCTGCGGCCGGATCAGGTCGTCGTAGACCTCCCGCACCGTCCGCTGGGCGGCGTCGTCCAGCGGGGTGAGCGCTGCGGCCGCCGCGTTCCCCTGCGCCTGGGCGGGATTGCGGGCACCGGGGATCGCAACCGTCACCCCGGGCTGGTCCAGGATCCAGCGCAGCGCGAACTGGGCCATGGTGGCCTGCGGTGGTACCAGTGGGGCGAGCCGACGCACGGCGGCCAACCCGGTGTGGAAATCGACCCCGGAGAACGTCTCACCGACGTCGAATGCCGAGCCGTCCCGATTGAAGGTGCGGTGGTCGTCGTCGGCGAACCGGGTGTTCTCGTCGTACCGGCCGGAGAGCAGGCCACTGGCCAGCGGCACCCGGGCGATGATCCCGACCCCGGCGGCGGCAGCGGCCGGCAGCACCCGCTCCAGCGGCTTGAGCCGCAACGCGTTGAGGATGATCTGCACGCTGGCCACGCCCGGCCGGGCGATCGCGGCCAGTGCCTCGTCGACCGTCTCCACGCTCACGCCGTACGCGGCGATCCGCTGCTCGGCGACGAGGGAGTCCAGTGCGTCGTAGACCGCGTCGGTGCGCAGCACCTCGGTCGGCGGGCAGTGCAGCTGGACCAGGTCGAGGCGGTCCACCCCGAGGTTCGCCCGGGACCGGTCGGTCCAGGCCCGGAAGTTGTCCAGCACGTACGCCGACGGCTCCTGTGCCACCCGGCGCCCCATCTTGGTGGCGACGAACAGATCGTCGCCGGCCAACTCCCGCAGAAACCGGCCGATGATCCGTTCGCTGCGGCCGTCGCCGTACACGTCGGCGGTGTCCAGGAAGGTGGTGCCGGCCTCGACGGCGGCGGTGATTGTCGCCGCCGCCTCGTCCTCAGTGACCGTCCCCCAGTCGGCGCCGAGCTGCCAGGCACCCAGACCGATCGCCCCTACCGTGCGGCCGAGCCGCGGAAACGTACGCTTGTCCACCTGGCGAGCCTAGACGACCGCCCGAACGGTACGCTCGGCGCAGCCGGGCCCCCGCCGGGGATGTCCGTTTCCCTGAGGAGGTCGAACGCCACGGTGAGCCAGCAACCGTCGTCTCCGCCCACGCTGTCGGAGGCTCCGCCAGTACTGTCGGACTTCATCGCCGGGCTGCCGAAGGTCGAGTTGCACGTGCACCACGTCGGGTCGGCGTCGCCGCGGATCGTCGCCGAGCTGGCCCAGCGGCACGAGGGGCGGTCCCCGGTCCCCGCCGACGAGGCCGCGTTGGCCGACTACTTCGTGTTCCGCGACTTCGCCCACTTCGTCGAGATCTACCTGAGTGTGGTCGATCTGATTCGCGACGACGAGGACGTCTGGGTGCTCACCCACGAGGTGGCCCGCGAGTTGGCCGCCCAGCAGGTCCGGTACGCCGAACTGACGGTGACGCCGTACTCGCACGTGCGGCGCGGCATTCCCGCGCCCGCGTTCTGCGCGGCGATCGAGGACGCCCGGCGACGGGCCCGCGCCGACTTCGGCATCGAGCTGCGCTGGTGTTTCGACATACCGGGGGAGGCGGGGCTGCCGGCGGCGGAGGAGACGCTGCGGATCTGCCTCGACGAGGCCCCGGACGGTTTGATCAGTTTCGGTCTGGGTGGGCCGGAGATCGGCGTCCCCCGGCCCCAGTTCAAGCCGTACTTCGACCAGGCCCGGGCGGCTGGGCTGCATTCGGTGCCGCACGCCGGCGAGACCACCGGGCCGGAGACGGTATGGGACGCGCTGCGCGAGCTGGGCGCCGAACGGATTGGCCACGGCACGTCCAGCTTGCGGGACCCGGATCTGGTGGCGTTCCTGGCGGAGCGGCGGATTCCGCTGGAGGTGTGCCCGACGTCGAACCTGCGCACCGGTGCGGTGCCGCAACTGTCCGCGCACCCGCTCGCCGACATGGTCGCTGCCGGCCTGCTGGTGACGATCAACTCCGACGACCCACCAATGTTCGGCACCAGCCTCAACCAGGAGTACGTGGTGGCCGCGTCCCTGCTGCAGGCCGGCCCGCAGCAACTCGCCGGCCTGGCCCGCGACGCGGTGACCGCCTCGTTCCTGCCCGCCACCGAGCAGCGGCGGCTGCGGGACGAGATCGACGGCTACCTAGCGTCGGCCGGCTGAGCTGCCGCCTGCGCCGGGCTATCTACTGGCGCAGGTCGCGTAGCTCGGGTCCTGCCAGCAGGCGAGGACCACGACCACCAGCGCGGCGATCATCGCCACCCAGCGCAGCACCTGCCGCGCGGTGATCGGCGTGGCTCCGTCCTCGTCGACGGTGGGTGACCCAGCTGGTGGTGCCCCGACGGCGTGTGTAACCGGCGGTGGCTCAGCGGCCGGCGGTGGCGCAGCGGCTGACGGTGACACGTCGACCTGCCTCTATCCAGGGTGGGCGCGCGGCGGGACACCGGTGTTGGGGACCGGGCCCCGCCGCGCGCAAGCGTCCCTGGACCGGGGATTCGGGACGGTACTGCGGGTGAGTCGTCCAGGAACGCCGATGGGTTCGGAGCAGATGATGCCATCCGGCGCGGGGCGCGCGGAACGACGTTAACCCAGACCTAAGGAATACTTGTGCCGGCAAAGACCCGGCCGTGACCTGCCGGTCAGCGCGGCGTCGGCCGGCGACGGGTGCGGCCCCGCTCCCGGTCGCGTTCCCGGGCCAGCCGGCCGACCAGCCCGAACCGGCTTACCGGGCGGGGCGGGGCGGCCTCGGCATCGGCGAGCAGCATCACCACGCTCGCCCCACCGAGCCGGGCCCGGTCCAGGCTGACCGACCCGTTCGCTTGCAACGCCACCCGGCGGGCGATGTCCAGGCCGAGTCCGGTGGAGCCCTGGTCGCTGGCCCCGCGCCGTAGCGCCCGGTCCGGGTTGGCGATGCCCGGCCCGGCGTCGTCGACCCGGATCGCTACGTACCCGTCCCGGCGGGACACCGCCACCTCGAACGCGGTGCCCTGCGGCGTGTACCGGAACACGTTGCCGAGCACCGCGTCGAGCGCGGCCGCCAGCTCGGCCCGAGGCACCGGCACCGGGGTCCGCAGCTGCGCGCCGATCACGTCGTACGGCCGGTTCTGGTCGCCGGCCAACGCCGACCAGAAGACCATCCGGTCGCGGACCACCTCGGCGACGTCGCAGCTGCCCTGGCCGACCTCCTGGGTGACCGTCTTGCGGGTCGTGTTGATCAGAACGTCGACCTCGCCCTCCAGGGTGACGATCGCCTGACGGATCCGGCGGATCGTTCGCCGCCGGTCCAGCTCGGCCTCGCTGAACGAGCCGACGCTGGTGTCGTCGGAGTCGAGCGCGTCTGCGTCCAGCCGCAGCACGGTCAGCGGGGTGCGTAGCCGGTGGGACAGGTCGGCGACGAGTTCACGTTCGTCGGTCCGGGAGGTGACCAGCCGGTCCGCCATCCGGTTGAACGCGTACCCGGCCTCGGCCAGCTCGCGTGGCCCGTCCGGCTGAATGCGCACCGCCAGATCCCCGTCACCGACCGCCATCGCCGCGGCGACCAGCCCTTTCGCCGCGGCGACGGCGCGCGCGGCGATCCGGTCCACGACGATGACCGAGCAGACGACCAAACCTGCGGCGATGCCGACCAGCAGCAGCCAGGTGCCGGCCGCACCCCGGTTGAGCTCGCCGTCGGCGACGAAGACCTCGACGACGGTGACCGCGTCACCGACCGTGACCGGCTCCAGGTGCAGCACCCCGCCGTCGGTCGCCACCACCGTCGGCCCGGTGTCGGCGGCGGCCTCGGTGACCTGCTGGCTGGTCGCGCGTACGGTGCCGGCCAGGTCGAGCCCGTGCACCACCGGCTGCCGGTCGGCGCTCTCGCCGAGACCGGCCACGGCCCGGCGGACCCCTTCCGGGTCGTTGCTGACCGCCAACGCGCCGCGCACCACCGCGGCACGCCGGGCCGCCTCGGCCAGTGCCTGCTCCCGGGTCTCCCGCTGCAGCTGCAGGCCGAGCGGGATCAGGAAGACCAACGCGATGATCGATGCCATGCCGGCCCCGAGGTAGGCCAGTGCCAACCTCAGTCCGGTACCACCAGCCGGAAGCCGACCCCCCGCACGGTGCGCAGGTAGCGCGGCTTCGCTGCGGATTCGCCCATTTTGCGGCGAAGCCAGTAAAGATGCACGTCGATGGTCTGGTCCTCGCCGACCGACGGCTGCCGCCATACCTCCTCCAACAGCTCCCGGCGGGACACTACCCGACCTGGGCGGGCGGCCAGATAGGCCAGCAGGTCGAACTCCTTGCGGGTCAGCGCCAGGGCCTCGCCGTCCAGGGTGGCGCTGCGTTCGCCGACGTCAACCCGTAGCCCACCCACCTGATGCACGGCGGGCGGCACCGACCGGCTCGCCCGGCCGGCCCGGCGCAGCACCGTGGTGATCCGGGCGTCCAGATGCGCACCGGTGAACGGCTTGACCATGTAGTCGTCGGCCCCGGCCCGCAGCAGCCGGACAATTGCCTGCTCGTCGTCGCGGGCGGTGGCGATGATGATCGGCACGTCGGTGATGCCGCGCAGCATCCGCAACGCGTCCGACCCGTCCAGATCCGGCAGACCCAGGTCGAGAACCACCAGGTCGGGGGTTTCCGCAGCGACCCGGCGTAACGCGTCCAGGGCGGTGCCGACCGCATGGACCGCGTGCCCGCGGTCGGCAAGCGAGCGCAACATGGCGCCGCGCACAACGTGGTCGTCTTCGACCAGGAGCACCGTAGCCACCTCACGACCGTACTGCCCCTGGCAAGTCGGCGGTGACCGCGGTCACCGCGCACGGCGGCGCAGTCCGACGTACGTCACGGTCCCGTCGACGACGATCGCTGGGTCGGTCGCCGCCGACGATGGCTCAGGGCAGCCGCAACACCCAGCGGTACGCCTGCACCAGCCCGGTGTCGAAGCCGGCCGCCGACCCCCACAGGAAGATCCGGAACCGCCGGTACATCGGCTCCCCCCAGCGCTGCACCACCTCGTCCCGGGCCGCGTCCAGCCGCCGGGCCCATTCCCGGCAGGTCAGGTAGTAGTTGTGCCGGTCGTCGGCGATGCTGCACAGCTCGAACGGGGAGCGGGCCACGTGCCGCAGGTACTGGTGCAGCAGCAGCGGCGCCGACCGGCCCGGATAGATGTAGCGCTTCATGAACGCCGACGCGACGTGCTTGCGCCGCATCGCCAGCGCGTCGAGGTAGACCCGCCCGCCGGGCCTGAGCAGCTCCGCGTACTTGCGCAGGCTGCGGCGGTAGTCCGGCAGGTGCTCGGTCACCCCCATGTTGACGATCGCGTCGTAGCGACGCTCGTCGGTGAAGCCGAAGATGTGCTGCCGCACCACCCGTACGTCGAGCTGCTCCCGCTCGAACAGGTCGACGAGGTAGCGCTCCGACTCCCGCGACAGGGTCGTGGTGGTCACCTCGATGCCCTGCCGGGCCGCGTGTTCGGCGAACGCACCCCAGCCGCCGCCCACCTCCAGCACCCGGTCACCCGGCTTGACCCCGATCGCCTCCAGTGCCAGGTCCATCTTGCGGGTCATGGCGTCCTCGAGCGGCTCGTCGTCGGCGGCGAACACGCCCTCCGTGTAGCAGCGGTGCCGGTTGTCGAGGAAGGTCAGAAAGAACTCCGACTCCGAGTCGTAGTGTTGGGAAATCGCCCGCCGGTCGTCCTCCCGCCGGCCGCGCAGCAGCCCGGTGAACACGCCGGAGAACCGGGCGACCGGATGCAGATCAGTGAAGAACGCCCGCATCCGCAGCGCGGCGGACAGGTCACCCTCAACATCCAGCCAACCCTGCAGGTACGCCACGGCGACCGCGAACTGGTCCAACGCGGCCAGCGCCCGGGCGCCACGGGGGTGGCGTACGGCGATGGTGAACTGCGGATCGCCTGAGCCGAAGCGGTGCTCCATCCCGGCGACGTCCAGTACGGCGAACGGCACCGGCCGCCGGCTGGCGAAAAATGAGTCGTATCGGCGCCGCAGAGCGCCGACCATGTCGGTGGCAGCCACGGCGTCAATCTAACGCCGAAACCGGGTCGACGTCAGGCGTTGCAACAGGACCGACACCCGGTCACACCGACGGGGGGCGATAGCATCATGGCCGGCCGGGCCCGCCCCGGTCACCGGAGCGTCGTCGCCGACCCGTGCCGGACCACCGATTCACCGTACGCACCGATCCACCGACCGTGAGGAGCCCGTCGTGTCCGCAAGCGCAGCCAGTCCCCAGGCCGAACCCGTCGTGGTCCCGGTCGGGACCACGGCCGCGGACGCGATCGCCGCCGCCGGTCTGCCGGTGAACGGCCCGAAGGCGATCGTCGTGGTCCGCGACCCCGACGGCACCCTGCGTGACCTGGACTGGTCACCGGAGGCCGACACCGGCGTCGAGCCGGTCGCCCTGGGATCCCCGGACGGGCTCGCCGTGCTGCGCCACTCCACCGCGCACGTGCTCGCCCAGGCGGTGCAGGACTTGTTTCCGGAGGCCAAACTGGGTATCGGCCCGCCGATCACCAACGGCTTCTACTACGACTTCGACGTCGCCCGGCCATTCCAGCCCGAGGACCTCGACAAGCTGGAAAAGCGGATGCAGGAGATCATCAAGTCCGGGCAGCGGTTCCGGCGACGGCGGTTCGCCGACCTCGACGCGGCCCGGGCGGAACTCGCCGACGAGCCGTACAAACTGGAACTGGTCGACGTCAAGGGCACCGCCGACTTCGACGCCAGCGAGGTGATGGAGGTCGGCGGCGGCGAGCTGACCATCTACGACAACCTCGACCCGACCTCGGGCGAGACCTGCTGGTCGGACCTGTGCCGGGGCCCGCACCTGCCGTCCACCCGGCTGATCGGCGCGGTCAAGCTGATGCGCAGCGCGGCGGCGTACTGGCGGGGATCCGAGCGCAACCCGCAGCTGCAGCGGATCTACGGCACCGCCTGGCCGACCCGGGACGCGCTCAAGGCGTACCTGAAGCTGCTCGACGAGGCCGCCCGCCGCGATCACCGCAAGCTCGGCGCGGACCTCGACCTGTTCAGCTTCCCGGACGAGATCGGCTCCGGGCTGGCGGTGTTCCACCCCAAGGGCGGCATCATCCGTCGGGAAATGGAGGACTACTCGCGTCGCAGGCACGAGCAGGCCGGGTACGAGTTCGTCTACTCCCCGCACATCAGCAAGTCCCAGCTGTTCGAGACCTCGGGGCACCTGCCGTACTACTCCGACACCATGTTTCCGCCGGCGGAGATGGAAGGCGCGCAGTACTACCTCAAGGCGATGAACTGCCCGATGCACAACCTGATCTTCCGGTCGCGGGGACGGTCGTACCGGGAGCTGCCGCTGCGGCTGTTCGAGTTCGGCACCGTCTACCGGTACGAGAAGTCCGGCGTGGTGCACGGGCTGACCCGGGTGCGCGGGTTGACCATGGACGACTCGCACATCTACTGCACCCGGGAGCAGATGCCCGGTGAGCTGCGCTCGCTGCTCGCCTTCGTGCTCGACCTGCTGCGCGACTACGGACTCGACGACTTCTACCTGGAGCTGTCCACCCGCGACGACTCGGACAAGTTCATCGGCGACCCGGCCGAGTGGGCCGACGCCACCGAGACCCTGCGGCAGGCGGCGATCGACTCGGGGCTGGAGCTGGTGCCCGACCCGGGCGGCGCGGCCTTCTACGGCCCGAAGATCTCGGTGCAGGCCCGTGACGCGATCGGCCGGACCTGGCAGATGTCCACCATTCAGCTGGACTTCAACCAGCCGAAGCGGTTCGGCCTGGAGTACCAGGCCGCCGACGGCACCCGGCAGCAGCCGATGATGATCCACCGGGCGTTGTTCGGGTCGATCGAGCGGTTCTTCGGCATCCTCACCGAGCACTACGCCGGCGCGTTCCCGGCCTGGCTGGCGCCGGTGCAGGTGATCGGCATCCCGATCCGCACCGACCACGGCGACTACCTGGCCGAGTTCGTTGCCATGCTGCGGGCCGAGGGCATCCGGGCCGAGGTGGACTTCTCCGACGACCGGATGCAGAAGAAGATCCGCACCGCCCAGCAGCAGAAGGTGCCGTTCATGGCGATCGCCGGTGACGCCGACGTGTCGGCCGGGACCGTCTCCTTCCGCTACCGCGACGGTTCGCAGCGTAACGGGGTGCCATTGGTCGAAGCGGTGGCCCACGTCGTCGACGTGGTGCGGTCCCGGACCAACGTCAACCCGACCGCGACCGTGTCCGGCGGTCAGCCGGTGTCCGAGGGTCAACTGGGGCCCGCCGGGCAGTGAGCCGGGTCGCTGTCGGGTGGGTCCGGTCGGGCCGAGCCCGTACGATCACGGGGTGACTGGCACGACCGGACAACCCGGGCCGGATGGCCTGGAACGACTCTGGACACCGCACCGGATGGCGTACATCTCCGGTGCGGACCGGCCCGACGGCGGCTACGACTCGCCGACCGGCTGCCCGTTCTGCCTGGCCCCGGGCCGACCGGCCGAGCAGAGCCTGGTGGTGGCCCGGGGCGAGCGGGTCTTCGCCGTGCTCAACCTCTACCCGTACAACCCCGGTCACCTGCTGATCTGCCCCTACCGGCACGTCGCCGACTACCCGGAGCTGGACCGGGCCGAGACCACCGAGCTGGCCGAGTTCACCCAGACCGCGATGCGGGTGATCCGCGCCGTGAGCAGCGCGCACGGCTTCAACATCGGGATGAACCAGGGTGGGGTCGCCGGTGCCGGCATCGCCGCCCATCTGCACCAGCACGTGGTGCCCCGGTGGGGCGGGGACGCCAACTTTATGCCGGTGATCGGCCGTACCAAGGTGCTGCCGCAGCTGCTCGCCGACACCCGCGACCTGTTCAGCGGGGCGTGGCCGGCGACCTGACAGGGGCGTCCGGCGACCTGCTGGCACTGGCGACGATAGCCAGCGACGCGGCCCGAATCAGGGACTCGCACGACGCGGCCATGACGGGTCTGGCCCGGGACGTGTTGCTCAATCCCGAGCTGATGCTCGCCCTCCGCGAGCTCATGATCGAGCCGCAGATCCAGGCGATGCGTCGGATGCTGCAGCGACACGTCGACGCCGGGCGGATCGGCCCGGACAACCCGGTCCTCGATCTGGTGGACCAGATCCTTCTCGGTCCGTTGCTGGCCGGCCAGCTCTACCTCGGTCACCGGCCCGGCCTGGCCGCCCGAATCGTCGATGAGGTCCTTCTGCCGCTGCTGAGCGCGACGCGCGGCTGAGTAGGCTCCCGCGCCGTCTGGCCCAGGTCATCCGACGAGCTCGTTGCCTGTTCCGAGCGATCACGGTCCGTGATCGTTGATTCGCGCTGTCAAGATTGGGGAACCTCGATGTCAACAAACCGTATCCTGGTCACCGGTGGCACCGGCTTCGTCGCCTCGTACGTGATCCGAAGTGCCCTGGCCCGCAACTTCCAGGTCCGGACAACCGTACGCTCGCCGGCCCGGACCCCCGAGCTACGCCGCACCGTCGGCGACGACTCCATCGAGGTGGTGACCGCCGAAACGATCTGGTCGTGCCGGCCCGCGACGGCACGCTCAGAGTGTTGCGGGCCGCCCGCGACGCAGGAGTACATCGGGTGGTGATGACGTCGTCGTTTGGGGCGGTCGGCTATGGCCAGCAACCGCCGGACCGTCCCTTCACCGAACAGGACTGGACGGATCCCGACGCGCCGGGTATCGACCCGTACATCAAGTCCAAGACCATCCCTCCCTCGGTCGGCATCATCCAGGCGATGCTGTCCGGCCGGATGCCGCGCGTTCCCGACCTGTGGGTGTCCCCGGTCGATGTGCGGGACCTCGCAGACCTGCAGGGCCGCCATGCTGACGCCGGAAGCGCCGGGCACCGCTACCTCGCCGCCAGCGGCGACCTGCTGTCGTTGCGGGATATCGCCGCGATCCTGCGCCGCCGGCTCGGCGCGGACGCAGCGAAGGTCTCCATCCGGGCGATGCCATCGACACTGGCGCGGATTCTGGCCCCGTTCGTCCCGCAGCTGCGGGCAATGGTCGGCAACCTGGGGGTGCGTCGCCCGGTCTGCACCGACGCCGCCCGCGAGACCTTCGGCTGGACTCCGCGGCCGGCAGAGGACACTGTCGTCGACACCGGACGCAGCCTCGTCCACAGCAGCCGGACCGGAAGCTGAGGGTCAACTGGGCGATACGCGTTCGTAGCGGGCGAACGCCCGCTGGAACGTGCCGGCACCTCCGGTGATCGAGCGCAGCTGCACCGCGTACCGCAGCAGTTCGGTCGCCGGCACCTCGGCGCGGATCACCGTCCGGTCGCCGGAGTCGTCGTCGCTGGTGGTGCCGAGCACCCGGGCGCGTCGGCTGGCCAGGTCGCCGAGCACCGACCCGACCGCACCGTTCGGCACCCGCACCATGATCGCATCGACCGGTTCCAGCAGCGTCGGTCGGCCGGTGGTGGCCGCGTCCCGCAGGGCCAGCGCCCCGGCGGTCTGGAACGCCGCGTCCGACGAGTCGACCGGATGTGCCTTGCCGTCCACCAGGGTCACCCGCAGGTCGACCACCGGATGTCCGCTGACCACGCCCCGGTCCATCTGGGCCCGTACGCCTTTCTCCACCGACGGGATGTAGTTGTGCGGCACCGCCCCGCCGACCACCCGGTCGACGAACTCGAAGCCGCTGCCCTCCGGAAGCGGCTCCACCTCGATGTCGCACACCGCGTACTGTCCGTGCCCGCCGGACTGCTTCACGTGTCGTCCGTGCCCCCGGGCCGGCGCGGTGAACGTCTCCCGCAGCGGCACCCGCACCGGCTCGACGTCCACCTCGACGCCGCCGGAGCGCAGCCGGTCCAGCAGTACGTCGGCGTGCGCCTCGCCCATGCACCAGAGCACCAGTTGGCGGGTCTCGGCGTTGCGTTCCAGCCGCAGCGTCGGATCACCGGCGACCAGCCGGCCCAGGTTGCGGGCCATCGCGTCCTCATCCGACCGGGTACGGGCGACGACCGCCACCGGCAGCAGCGGTTCGGGCATCTCCCACGGCTCGACCAGCAGCGGATCCGTGGCCGCCGAGATGGTGTCACCGGTCTCCGCGCTGCCCGACTTGGTCAACGCGCAGATGTCCCCGGCGATGCAGACCTCGACCTCCCGCAGCTGGGCACCCAGCGGGCTGTAGATGTGCGCCACCCGTTCGTCGGCGTCGTGGTCGGGGCGGCCCCGCTGGCTGAGGCCGTGCCCGGCCACATGCACCGTACGGTCGGTGCGCAGCGTGCCGGAGAAGACCCGGACCAGCGATACCCGGCCGACGTGCCGGTCGACGGTGGTCCGGACCACCTCGGCGACCAGCGGGCCGGCCGGGTCGCAGCCCAGCGGCGGCCGGGGCGTGCCGTCCAGCCCGGTCACCGCCGGCAGAGTGTGCTCGGGCGGTGCCGGGAAAGCGGCGGTCAACAGCCACAGCAGCGCGTCGAGCCCGACCCCGGTGTGGGCGCAGACCGGCAGCACCGGATGGAAGTGGCTTCGGGCCACCGCCGTCTCCAGGTCGTCGACCAGCATCTTCGGGTCGAGCTGCTCGCCGGCGAGGTACCGGTCGAGCAGGGTCTCGTCCTCGCTCTCGGCGATGATCCCCTCAATCAGTTCGCCGCGTGCCTCGGCGATCGCCGGCAGGTGCTCCGGGTCCGGCTCCCGCACCTGCGGGGGATGGCCGGTCGAGTAGTCCAGCACCTGCCGGGCGAGCAGGTCCAGCAGCCCGGCGATGCCCACCCCGTCGTCGGCGAGCATCGGCAGGTGCAGCGGCAGTACGTTGTCGCCGAAGACCCGCTGACACAACGCGACGGTCTCGTCGACGTCGGCGCGCGGATGGTCGAGCCGGGTGAGCGCCACCGCCCGGGGCATGCCGACCGCCGCGCACTCCTCCCACAGCGCGGCGGTGGCCGCGTCCATCCCGTCCGCCGCGCAGACCACGAACAGCGCGGCATCGGCGGCGCGTAGCCCGGCCCGCAGCTCGCCGACGAAGTCCGCGTGCCCCGGGGTGTCCAACAGGTTGACCTTGATGTCGCGGTGGACCAGCGGCGCGCAGCTCAACGCGACGGAGCGTTGCTGGCGTACCGCGGCCGGGTCGTGGTCGCAGACCGTCGTGCCGTCCGGGACCTGCCCCGCCCGGCTGATCGTCCCGGTGGCGGCCAGCAACGCCTCGATCAACGTGGTCTTGCCGGCACCGGAGTGCCCGACCAGCACCACGTTGCGGATCCGTTCGGGATCGGTGACCACCGCAACGGACCCGCGGGGCCCCCTGTCGTGGTTCTTCTGCGCCATGACTGCGCACCTCCTGGCTGCCTGACTGGGTGGGGCGACCGTGCTGCGGACCAGGCCGGCTCCGGTCCGGACCGGAACGGCCGGGGACCGCAGAGGATGACCGCGGGGTGAATCCGCGGCGACATCTTCAGGCGGGCGGTACCTGCTCGGTAACGTGAACCGGGCCCGGGTGAGCTCGCTCACGTTCACGTGTCGATCCCACACCCGCGACGCGCCGTACACAAGTCCGGCGCGCGAGGTGACCGCCACCGGTTCACGTTCGTGGCCACCGTGCCGACCCTTTCCGTCGACCGTTATCGTGGGACCGCCATGGCGAAGATCTTCAGAGTGTCCGTCCGCGCGGGCATCACCCGGGTGATCGAGCCGGTAGCCCGCGGACTGCTCGGCGCAGGGATCTCGCCGAACGCGGTCACGGTCGCCGGCACCATAGGTGTGCTCGTCGGGGCGATCGGCTTCGGCGCCCGCGGCCACCTGATCACCGGTCTGGTGATCGTCACGCTGTCCGCCCTGACCGACGTGCTGGACGGCACGATGGCCCGGCTGCGCGGCGGATCGAGCACCTTCGGCGCGTTTCTCGACTCGAGCATGGACCGGATCGCCGACGGGGCGATCTTCGGCTCGGTAGCGTACTGGTTCGCGGTCAGCGGCAACCGGGCGGGTGCGGTCGCGGCGCTGATCTGCCTGGTCGCCGGCGGCATCGTGTCCTACGTGAAGGCGCGCGCCGAAGGGCTCGGGATGACCTGCAACGTCGGCGTCGCCGAACGGGCCGAGCGACTGATCCTGGTCGGCGTCGGTGGCCTGCTCAGCGGCCTCGGTGTCAGCTGGGGGCTGCCGGCCGCGCTCTGGTTGCTCGCCGCGCTGTCGCTGGTGACGATCTGGCAGCGGATCGCCCACGTGCACCAGCAAACCGCCGCTGCGGCGGGTCCCCGGCAGGCGGCGCAGGGCGTGGACGCGTGACCCCGGTCGAGCTGGGCTACGCGGCGGCCTGGCGGCTGATCCGGATGCTGCCCCGGCCGGCCGCCGCCGCCCTGTTTCGCGTCGGCGCCGACCGGGCTCATCGGCGCGGCGCGGCGTCGGTCCGCCGGCTCGCCGCCAACCTGCGCCGGGTGGTCGGCCCGGATCTGTCAGCGGCCGAGTTCGATCGGCTCACCCGGGACGCGGTGCGTTCGTACGCCCGGTACTGGATGGAGATGTTCCGACTGCCGTCGCTGAGCCGGCAGCAGCGGCTCGCCGGTTTCCACCTGGCCGGTGCGCAGATGCTCGCCGCCAACGTGGCCGCCGGGCGCGGCTCGGTGGTGGCGTTGCCGCACGCCGGCAACTGGGACGCGGCGGGCGCCTGGGTGGCGGCCAACGGCTGGCCGCTGACCACGGTCGCCGAACGGCTGCGACCCGAAGGCGTCTACAACCGGTTCGTCGCCGTCCGGCAACGACTCGGGATGGAGATCGTCCCGGCCTCTGGCGGTCCCCGGCCACCGTTCGACGTCCTGATTGACCGGCTCGCCGCCGGCCACGTCGTGCCGCTGCTGGCCGACCGTGACCTGTCCGCCCGGGGTGTCGAGGTCACCTTCTTCGGTGGCCGGACCCGGATGCCGGCCGGTCCGGCGCTGCTCGCGCTGCGTACCGGTGCCCCGCTCTACGTCACCACCATGTGGTTCGAACCGGACCGCGCACACGGCGCGTTGGACGGGCCGGTGCCGCTGCCCGACCCGTCGGCCGGTCCGCTGGACGTGCGGGTCCGCCTGCTGACCCAGCAGATCGCCGACCGGCTGGCGGTTGGCATCGCCCGCCACCCGCAGGACTGGCACATGATGCAGCGGCTGTGGCTGGACGAGCGGCCCGACCCCGACCCCGACCGGTCGGGCAGCTCGGCCACCGGGCCGGGTTGAGCGGGGGCCACCGTGCGGATCGGCATCGTGTGCCCGTACTCCTTCGACGTCCCCGGAGGGGTGCAGAACCACGTCGTCGACCTCGCTGAGGCGCTGATCGATCTCGGCCACGAGGTGAGCGTGCTGGCCCCAGCGGACGAGGACGCCGCGCTGCCGCCGTACGTGGTGGCCGCCGGCCGCTCGGTGCCGGTGCCGTACAACGGCTCGGTGGCCCGGGTGAGTTTCGGCCCGGTGGTCACCGCCCGGGTCCGGCGCTGGCTCAACCGCGGCCAGTTCGATGTGCTGCACGTGCACGAGCCGTTCGCGCTCAGCGTCAGCCTGCTCGCGGTGCTCTGCGCCCGGGGCCCGGTGGTGGCTACCTTTCACACCGCGATGACCAGGTCTCGGGCGTTGGCCGCCGCGCAGGGCATGCTGCAGCTGGTGCTGGAGAAGATCACCGCCCGGATCGCGGTGTCGGCGCTGGCCCGCAGGGTGCAGGTCGAACACCTCGACGGCGGCGCGGTGGAGATCCCCAACGGGGTGGCGGTGGCGAAGTACGCCGGTGCCGAGCCGCTGCCCGGCTGGCCGGGTGACTGCGGCCCGGGCACCGGCGGCACGCTCGGCTTCCTCGGCCGGTTCACCGAGCCGCGCAAGGGCTTCGGCCTGCTCCGTGAGGCGTTCGTCGCGCTGGCCCCGGACCGCCCCGGGCTGCGGCTGCTGGTCGCCGGACCGGGCCGGCCCGACGACCTGTACGCCGCCGTCCCGGCCGGGTTGCGCGACCGGGTGACCTTCCTCGGGCTGGTATCGGAGCCGGACAAGGCCCGGATGCTGCGCAGCGTGCACCTCTACGTCGCGCCCAACATCGGCGGTGAGTCGTTCGGCATGATCCTCACCGAGGCGATGGCCGCCGGCGCGGCGGTGGTGGCCAGCGACCTGGACGCGTTCCGCCGGGTACTCGACGACGGCCGGGCCGGGGAACTGTTCCCCACCGGTGACCCGGTGGCGCTGCGCGGCGCCGTCGCCCGGCTGCTGGACGACGCGCCGCGCCGGGAAGCGCTTGCCGGCCACGCCCGGCAGGTGGTGGCGACCTTCGACTGGCCCGCGGTGGCCCGCCAGGTGCTGGAGGTGTACGCCGCCGCGATCGAAGCCACCGACGGGCGGGTGCTCTACCAGGAGTGGGCGGAGCCACCATGATCGGGTCCACGGGGCCTACGCCGGCGGCACTACGATGCCGGGAATGCGGTGGGTGGTCGGTGTGAGCGTCGCGGTCGTCCTGTTTTCGGCGTACCTCACCTGGACCGCGGCCCGGGTGGACCGGCTGCATGTCCGGGTGGCGGCGGCCGCCCGGGCGCTCGACGCGCACCTGCTGCGCCGGGCGGCGGCCGCCGCGGTGCTCGCCGAGGAGCAGTACGCGGTGGAGCTGTACGCGGCGGCCCGGATCGCGTTGGACGCCGCGTCGCCGGAGGAGCGTGAGGCCGCCGAGAACGACCTCACCCGGCAGTTGCGGGCGACGGCGCTGACCAGCCCGGATCCGGCGACCGAGGCGGTGGTGGTGGCCAGCCGCAGGCTGGTGCTGGCCCGTCAACTGCACACCGACCTGGTCCGCGACGCGTTGCTGGCCCGCCGGCGGCCGCTGGTGCGGCTGCTGCGCTTCGGCCGCCGGCACGACGAACCCCGCTACTTCGACATCGACGATCCGACGCTGGCGCGGGTGGTGGATCCGACCCGCCAGTGAGCCGGGCCGACCCGCCAGTGACCTGGGCCACAGGGCAGGCCACCGGGTTGTCGATTGGCTGTCGGTGGACCCTGCCGGCGGGCGTAGCATCCCAAGACGTACCCCTGTCGCGTACTTCGCCGAGGAGCCGATCCGCCGTGTCCGAGACCCCCGCTGCTCAGGCCGCCACCCCGGGTGCCGTCGCGCCAACCTCCGTCACCGGTACCGCCCGGGTCAAGCGCGGCATGGCCGAGATGCTCAAGGGCGGCGTGATCATGGACGTGGTCACGCCCGAGCAGGCCAAGATCGCCGAGGACGCCGGCGCGGTCGCGGTGATGGCCCTGGAACGGGTGCCCGCCGACATTCGCGCCCAGGGTGGCGTGTCCCGGATGAGCGACCCAGACATGATCGACGGCATCATCGAGGCGGTCTCCATCCCGGTGATGGCCAAGGCCCGGATCGGGCACTTCGTCGAGGCCCAGGTGCTGCAGGCGCTCGGTGTGGACTACGTCGACGAGTCCGAGGTCCTCACCCCGGCCGACTTCGCCAATCACATCGACAAGTGGGCGTTCACCGTGCCGTTCGTCTGCGGGGCCACCAACCTCGGTGAGGCGCTGCGCCGGATCACCGAGGGCGCCGCGATGATCCGCTCCAAGGGTGAGGCCGGCACCGGCGACGTCTCCAACGCCACCACCCACATGCGGCGCATCGGCGCCGAGATCCGTCGGCTGACCTCCCTGTCGCCCGACGAGCTCTACGTCGCGGCGAAGGAGCTGCAGGCCCCGTACGACCTGGTCCGGGAGGTCGCCGAGACCGGGAAGCTGCCGGTGGTGCTGTTCACCGCCGGCGGCATCGCCACCCCGGCGGACGCGGCGATGATGATGCAGCTCGGCGCCGAGGGGGTCTTCGTCGGCTCCGGCATCTTCAAGGCCGGCAACCCGGCCCAGCGGGCGGCGGCGATCGTCAAGGCCACCACCTTCCACGACGACCCGGACGTGCTCGCCAAGGTCTCCCGTGGGCTCGGCGAGGCGATGGTCGGCATCAACGTCGACGACATCCCGGTGCCGCACCGCCTCGCCGAGCGCGGCTGGTGACCGGCGCGGCCCAGCCGGCTCCCGACGCGCGGGTGCGGGTCGGCGTGCTGGCGCTGCAGGGCGACGTCCGCGAGCACCTGCGGGCGCTGACCGAATGCGGTGCCACCGCCCGGCCGGTCCGTCGCCCCGAGGAGCTGGAGCAGGTCGACGCGCTCGTGGTGCCCGGCGGCGAGTCGACCACGATCAGCAAACTGGCGGTCGAGTTCGACCTGCTGGAGCCGATCCGCAAGCGGATCGCCGCCGGGATGCCGGTGTACGGGTCCTGCGCCGGCATGATCATGCTGGCCGACGAGATCCTCGACGGCCGGGCTGACCAGCGGTCCTTCGCTGGCATCTCGATGGCGGTCCGGCGCAACGCGTTCGGCCGGCAGGTGGATTCCTTCGAGGCTCCGGTGGCCATCGACGGTGTCGACGGCCCGCCGTTCCACGCGGTTTTCATCCGCGCGCCCTGGGTCGAACGGGTCGGCGACGACGTCGAGGTGCTGGGCCGGGTAGCCGCTGGTGCGGCCACAGGTAGGATTGTCGCGGTTCGGCAGGGCAATCTGCTCGCCACGGCCTTCCACCCAGAGCTGACCGGCGACCGTCGGGTGCACCGACTGTTCGTGGAGATGGCCGTCGCGGCAGGCTGACCCCGCAGGTGGGAAGCGACGGAGGTGCACATGTCCGGCCACTCCAAGTGGGCGACGACCAAGCACAAGAAGGCGGTCATCGACGCCAAACGCGGCAAGATGTTCGCCAAACTGATCAAGAACGTCGAGGTCGCCGCCCGGACCGGCGGGGGTGACCCGGCCGGCAACCCCACCCTGTACGACGCCATCCAGAAGGCGAAGAAGAGCTCCGTACCCAACGACAACATCGACCGCGCGGTCAAGCGCGGCTCCGGCCTGGAGGCCGGCGGCGCCGACTGGCAGACGATCATGTACGAGGGGTACGGGCCGAACGGTGTCGCCCTGCTCGTCGAGTGCCTGACCGACAACCGCAACCGGGCGGCGACCGAGGTGCGTACCGCGTTGACCCGCAACGGCGGGTCGCTGGCCGACGCCGGCTCGGTCTCCTACCTGTTCTCCCGCAAGGGCGTGGTGATCGTCCCCAAGGGCGAGCACTCCGAGGAGGACGTCATGCTCGCGGTTCTCGACGCCGGTGCCGAGGAGGTCAACGACCTCGGCGAGGCCTTCGAGGTGGTCAGCGAGCCGGGCGACCTGGTCGCCGTACGCACCGCGCTGGTCGACGCCGGTATCGACTACGAGTCTGCCGAGTCCTCCCTGGTGCCGAGCATGAACGTGCCGCTGGACGAGGACGGCGCCCGGCGGATCTTCAAGCTGATCGACGTCCTGGAGGACTGCGACGACGTGCAGAACGTCTACGCGAACTTCGACGTATCCGACGAGATCATGGCCGCCGTCGGCTGACCTTCTCGTCGCCTGGGATATACGCTCGGCTGCCATATATTATTAGCCGGGAGGTGTATCTCATGGCCAAGACTCTGCTAGATCTTGATGAGGACCTGCTGGCGGAAGCCACCGCAGCGCTGGGCACAGGCACGAAGCGGGAGACGGTGACAGAGGCGCTCCGGCAGGCGGTGGAGTCCAGCCGCGAGCGTCGGCGGCGGGCACTAACTGACCTTCAGGAGATTGCTGACTCCGGGGGTTTTCACTTCGATCAGCTTGACGAACTCGACCAGTGAAGTATCTGGTCGATACGAGTGCCCTGGTTCGGATGCTGCGCCGCCAGGTCGACCCGCACTGGAACGACCTGGCTGCGCGTAGCCTGATCGCGGTCTGCGATCCGGTGCTCGTGGAAGTGCTTACCATCGCGGATGCGAAGGCGTACGAACAGGCCGAACGCGGGCTACGCGACCTCTACCCCTGGGTCCCGATCCCGGACGACGCCTGGCAGATCGTACGGGCCGTGCGGACTGAACTCGCCAGCCACAGCGCCCATCAAGGGGTGTCGGTGGCCGATCATCTTGTGATCGCCACCGCGATTCGTCTGAAGTTGACGGTGCTTCACCACGATGCGGACTTCGAGACTGTGGCCCGCTTCGTGCCGCAGTTGGCTCAGGAACGGGTCGCCTGACCGCTGTGGCAACGCTAGTTGTGATCAGGGTCCCTTCGGGTCTCCGACGAGACCAAGAGGGGGCTGACCTGCGACACCTTCCCGGCACAGGGTGTCCCGGAGTGATTGCCGCCGTTGAGACGTGTGGAGATGCCATCCTCGCCGATCAGCGTTGGCACGTATCCGCAGGTAGCACCCGGTGGGAACGGTGACCTGTGGCTCCAGGGATACACAAGCCAGCTCGTGTGCAGCAATTCATGCAACCCGCAGAATGGGGGATGCATATAAGAACTTGTTGGTGCCGAGGGGGATGTTGTGTCGGTTTACCCTTGATTTTTGAGTCGTCGACGGCTCCAATAGATGGCGACTGTGCGACGGGAGTCGCGGTGCATCGCGCTCGCCGAAAGCGAACGGCGCTCGGATGTGACCCGAGCGCCGTTCAGACTCCCGTTGGTCGGTCAAGGTCCGTTTCATTGATCGAATACAGGGAGTCATGTAGTGACTTTATCGCAGGAGTTTAACGATGACAAAAGTTTTTGATCCTCGGGGCCGTCACCGGACGATCATCGACTATCTCAAGACGCTGCCCGGGGTGCTCACCGGAGTAGCTGCGCTGATCGGGGCGACAACCGGGCTGGTGGTGGCGTTGCTCCGCTGAGAGACGCCGGGAAAGACGGAGCCCTGATCCCGCCTCACGGTAAGGATCAGGGCTCCGGGCCGGCCTGCGGCCTTCGAGTGCAGGCTCAGCCGCGCACCTTCGTCACGAACGCCGACCAAGCGGCCGGGTGGAAGGTCAGGGTGCCGCCGTCACGGTCCTTGGTGTCCCGGACGTGGACGCGGCCGGGAAGCTTGTCGGCGACCTCGACGCATTCGTCGGTGCCGGTGCTGCGGGTGCTCGTCCGCCAGCGCGGCTCACTTGTGCTCGTGAAGCATCCTCAGGATCACGTCTCGGGTCTGGACCACGGGTAGGGCCAGCGCGTCAATCTCCTCCCAGGCTAGTTCCAGGTGCCTGAGGTCGCCACGCGCGGCCGCCACGTGGCCGCTCAGCTGATCGTCCATGTAGGCCGACCGGCGGCCGTCCGGCATGCTGGCGATGACGAACGCCTTGGACAGCCCGACGTGTATTCCCTCCGACTCGGCGGGGATCATCCGGATCCGCACGTGTGGTCGGTGACCTACCTCCACGAGGTGACCGAGCTGCTCCTTCAGGACGTCACGCGGCCCAGGCCGCAGGGTCACCTCGCCGATGATCGCGGAGAGCGCGACCGGGTCGTCCCGGTCGATCGTGGCCGCCTGGCGCTCGCGCCGCTTGGCGACCAGTCCGTCGACCTTCCCGGCGTTCGCCGGCACGGCGGAGAAGACCTCGCGCATGTACGACTCGCACTGCAACAGCCCCGGCACCAACATCGGCCCCCACGAGCGCAGTAGGGCCGCACGCCGCTCCAGGTCGAACCATGACCGTAGCCACGGCTGCCGGTCCTCCCGTTCCTCCTTGGCCGCTCGTTGGATCTCATCGCCGGTGCCGAAGAACTCGTCCATGCGCCCCGCTGTGCCCTCCTGCGGCACCAGCTTTCCCGACTCGAAGGACTGCACCAGGGACTTCGACACGCCGTCGCCGCCGCGAGCCGGTCCTGAGCCATCTTGCGGCTGGTCCGCAGCTCGCGCAGACGAGCTGGAAGGGAAGGTAGATCATTCACGATTATCACCCCGAATGGTCGGTCGACAGGTGTGCCATCGTCGCGTAGTGGCCGAAACCATCTTCCGCTTACTGCCGGGAACAGTCCAGGGTGGAAATCGACGGAAGTGCAACCCGGTTGACTCCACCCGAGGGGGTACGGATTATCAGGAACGACGGATTCGGTGGTGAACCACGCCTCGCGCGATATCGATCTTTCCAACACGACCCGAACGACACGTCGAGCGCGGAGCGCGCGGATGCTTGCCCGCCTGCTCCGCCCAGGTCTGCAGAGTCCTCGGTGGCCGCCCGGTCCCCGGAGCTGTCCCGGGCGGTCCACGACGCGAACTCGACCGCCCGCACCCACATCCCGAACCGGACCACCGGAGAATGCCACCGGTGCGGCGGCGTACCCGGACCCTGCCGGCCGTTCCTGCGGGCGATCGCCATCCTGGACCGCTGGGACCCCAGTAGTGCCCGGCGGATCCGCGCCGTACTGCATCTTTCCGGGTTGATGCCCGCCGGCTACCCGCACGACGGCCGTGACGAGTCCGCCGAGTCGTACGGAGCGTCGGAGGATGCCTGACGACGAAGCTCTGGTGTGCCCGGGGGATCTCGTGGCGCTGCGGCAGTGTGACCACGTCGCGGCCGACCGGCCGGTGCGACTCCGGGTGATCGAGGTCTGGCCGACGCCGGCGCTCTGCTCGTGGGTGATGATCACCGGCCACGAGATCAACGGCGACGACCCTGACCGCGACGGCATGGCGGTCACGGTCCGGCCGTACCGGGACGCGCTCACCCGGCCGGGCACGGCCATCCGGAGCGACCGGCCATCGGTCGACCCACAGTAGGCCTCGGGTCAGGCTAGGGGGACCTGGTGGTGCTGCCAGGGAGGGCCGCCAGCAGGTCCCCCGTCCATCCCTCGGCGCCCCGGCCAGGCCGCGAGGGTCGCCGCTCACCTCGCAAGGACGTGACGCCCAGGTTTGACAACCACCTCTAGCGTCACGGGAGCGCCGAAGATCACCTGAACCGGCGGTCTTTCCGCTGGCGTGATGCGGGTGCGCAGACCCAGTCGAAACGTAGCCGCGAATGAGGACACGATGGCCAACAGGAAACTCGCTGCCGCAGTTGCCCAGATCGCCGTGCTCGGCGTTCTCGGGCTCCTCGCCACAGGCTGTTCATCGACGGAGGGGACGCCGTCGTCGAGCGTCGACGAGACAGCGGCGCCGTCGCAGGCCGACGAACCGGCCGACGGCGCCGATGCCGGCGGTGACACCAGCACCGCGGCGGAGCCACTCCCGTACACCGAGGAACTCAACGGGCGCAGGCTCACCGTCGAATCGTTCGGCACCTCCGCCGCAGGCTCCCCACTGTGGGAGGTCGGCGAGGGCAACGAAGTGCTGTACCTCCAGGTGAAGATCGAGAACGTCGACGCCGAACCCTGGGAGTCGAACGTCGTGCAGTTCTTCCTCCTCGACGAGTCGGACGAAACCTACGCACCGTCCTTCTACGACGCCGAGGTCGGGGAAGCCCCGGAGGCGGTCACCCTCGCCCCCGGTGACTCGGTCGAGGGGTACGTCCCGTTCGAGGTCCCGGCCGGCACCACCGGCCTGCGTCTGGAGTACGCGGTCGATCTGAGCCAGGACGCGGTCATCGTCGTGCAGCTGAACTGACGTACCGGCCGGCTGGCTCCGGTACGCGTGTCGGCTGTCCCGGCCCGCTGCCGGTTGGCTAGGGTGTCGAACACACGTACGTGTGGCGGTGGTGTCGGCTGGGGGAGGATCGGCGGTGCGGGTGCTCGGTGTCGACCCCGGCCTGACGAGGTGCGGGGTCGGCGTGGTGGAGGGTGTGCCGGGTCGGCCGTGCCGGCTGGTCGCGTACCACGTGGTGCAGACCGACCCGGCTGACGACCTGCCGGACCGACTGCTGTACCTCGACGAGCGGCTGACCGCCCTGGTCGCCGAACACCAGCCGCGCAGCGTGGCGGTCGAGCGGGTGTTCAGCCAGCACAACGTGCGTACCGTGATGGGCACCGCGCAGGCCAGCGCGGTGGCCGTGCTGACCGGCGCGCGGGCCGGGCTGCCGGTGCGGACCTACACCCCGAGCGAGGTGAAGGCGGCGGTGACCGGTTCCGGCCAGGCCGACAAGGCCCAGGTGACGGCGATGGTGACCCGGCTGCTGCGGCTGGACCGCCCGCCCCGCCCGGCGGACGCCGCCGACGCGCTCGCCCTGGCGATCTGCCACATCTGGCGAGGTGGTACGCATGACCGGCTGGCCGCCGCACAGCGGGCGGCCCGGAGCGGAGGGGCCCGATGATCGCGAGTCTGCGCGGGGTGGTGCTGGCGGTCGCGCCGGACAGTGCGGTGATCGAGATCGGCGGGGTCGGCCTGGCGGTGCACTGCGCCCCGGGCACCCTGGCCAACCTGCGGCCCGGCAGCCCGGCCCGGCTGGCCACCAGCCTGGTGGTCCGCGAGGACTCGCTCACCCTGTACGGCTTCGCCGACGACGACGAGAAGCAGCTGTTCGAGCTGCTGCAGACGGCCAGCGGGGTCGGGCCCCGGTTGGCCCAGGCGGTGCTGTCGGTGCTCACCCCGGACGCGGTGCGTAAGGCGATCGCGAACGCCGACACGGCGGCGCTGACCCGGGTGCCGGGGATCGGCAAGAAGGGCGCCGAGCGGCTGGTGCTGGAGTTGCGGGACCGGGTCGGGCCGGTGCCGGTGGGTGCCGACGGCGCGGCCGGGGTGACCGCCGGGGCCTGGCCGGAGCAGGTCCGGCAGGCGTTGGTCGGGCTCGGCTGGACCGCCGGGCAGGCCGACCAGGCGGTGGCCGCCGTGGCGGAGAGCCTGGACGGTCCGCCGCCGCCGGTCCCGGTGCTGCTCAAGCAGGCGATCAGATTGTTGGGTAAGAGCCGGTGAGTGACGACGTCGAGGGCCTGGTGTCGGCGTACGCCAGCGACGCCGAACGCGACGCGGAGGTCAGCGTCCGGCCGCGTCGGCTGGCCGAGTTCATCGCCCAGCACCGGGTCCGGGACCAGCTGGACCTGCTGCTGCGGGGTGCGATGGGCCGGGGGGCGCCGCCGGACCACATTCTGCTCAGCGGCCCGCCGGGGCTGGGCAAGACGACGTTGGCCAACATCGTCGCCGCCGAGTTGGGTTCGGGTATCCGGGTGACCAGCGGGCCGGCCATCGAACGCTCCGGTGACCTGGCGGCGATCCTGACCAGCCTGGCCGAGGGCGACGTGCTGTTCATCGACGAGATCCACCGGATCGCCCGGCCGGCCGAGGAGCTGCTCTACAGCGCGATGGAGGACTTCCGGGTCGACGTGGTGGTCGGCAAGGGGCCGGGGGCGACGGCGATTCCGCTGGACGTGGAGCCGTTCACCCTGGTCGGTGCGACCACCCGGGCCGGTCTGCTGACCGGGCCGATGCGGGACCGGTTCGGCTTCGTCGCACATCTGGACTTCTACGAGTCGACCGAGCTTGAGGTGCTGCTGACCCGGTCGGCGGGGATTCTCACGGTGCCGATCACGCCGGACGGGGCGGCGGAGATCGCCGGCCGGTCCCGGGGGACTCCGCGGATCGCCAACCGGCTGCTGCGCCGGGTCCGTGACTACGCCGAGGTGCGGGCGGCCGGGGTGGTCGACCGGGAGACCGCCCGGGCGGCGTTGGCCGTGTACGACGTCGACGAGCTGGGTCTGGACCGGCTGGACCGGGCGGTGCTGACCGCGTTGATCGGTTCGTTCGGTGGCGGCCCGGTCGGGTTGTCCACCCTGGCGGTGGCGGTGGGGGAGCAGCCGGACACGGTCGAGGAGGTCTGTGAGCCGTTCCTGGTGCGGGCGGGGCTGTTGGCCCGTACCCCCCGGGGGCGGGTGGCGACCGAGGCGACCTGGCGGCATTTCGGCCGGGTGCCGCCGCCGGGGACGCTCGGCGGTCCGGCCGTGCCGGGTGTTCAGTCCCGGGCTGGTACGGCAGGCGGCATGGCGTCCAATATGCCAGATTTATTCTCAGATGAGGCTTAGATTATCTCGTGATCTGAACGTGATCCGTGCCGATCCCAGAGTTCACAGTCACAGCGACTAGACTCGCCGCGGTCTGTACGGCACGTGAGATCTCGCCTCCGCAGAGCGCAACGGCGTCGCGAGTGGCTGACGAAAGGTTGTTGTTGTGTTCTTGGCGCAAGAGGGCGCGGGCGGCGCCAGCTTCATGCCCATCCTGATGATCGGCCTGCTCTTCGTCGTCATGTACTTCATGATGATCCGGCCGCAGCAGAAGCGGCGCCGCGAAGCCGAGCAGATGCAGTCGTCGATCAGCGCCGGCGACGAGGTCGTCACCATCGGCGGCCTGTACGGCACCGTGTCCAGCATGGACGACGAGACGGTGATGCTGGAGGTCTCGCCCGGCGTGCACGAGCGCTACGCCCGACCGGCGATCGCCCGGGTGGTGCCGAAGACCGACGCCAGCGCGACGACCGAGTCCGCCCCGGCGGACGAGGTGCCGACCAAGGACTGAGCCACCCCGGGTCGCCAGACCCGAGTTACATCGACGATACTGATCGTTGTGTTGCCGGTCACGACCGCTCGACCTGACGGTCGCGGCTGGTACGACGACCACCCCACCGCCGCTCGCACCAGTGGCACCAACCGCTGCCGCCCGGGGCACCAGCGGCCGAACCGCGCAGGGAGACAGGACCGCCGTGGCACCACCTCAGGGACAGATGCGCCCCGGGCGGCAACTCGCCGCACTCGGGCTCATCTTCGCCGTCCTCTACCTCATGGTGTTCTTCGCCGGAGCCAGCGGCAGCTGGCAGGACCGGCTGGAGCCCAAACTCGGCCTGGACCTGATCGGTGGCACCCGGGTCACCCTGGAGGCGACCACCGAGGACGGCAGCGCGCCGCCGGCCGCTTCGCTGGAGCGGGCCCGCGACATCATCGAGAACCGGGTGAACAGCCTCGGCGTCTCCGAGGCCGAGGTGGTCACCGAGGGCGACCGCAACATCGTCGTCTCGCTGCCCGGCCAGAACCGCGACCTGACCGAGATCGGTAACGCGGCCGAGCTGCGGTTCCGCAAGGTGCTCAAGGCCACCGACGGCGGTGAGCCGATCCAGCCGCAGCCGTCCCCGACGCCGAGCGAGGGCGCCGGCGAGGAGGGCGCCGACGCGTCGCCGTCGCCCGGTGCCTCGCCCGACGCGGAGGCGTCGCCGGAGGCGGAGGCGGAGCAGAGCCCAGCCGCCGGCGGCGAGGGCGGCATGGCCCAGCCGGATCCGACCGGCTCTGCCAGTCCTGAGGCCAGCCCCAGCCCCGAAGCGAGCCCGAGCGCGTCCCCGACGCCCGCCGCCGGCGCGGACGCCGACGGGCCGGCCGACCTCGCCGAGGTCCAGGCGAAGGTCGGCGAGGCGGCCTGGGCGGCGGCGACCGGCCTGCAGGCGCCGGCCGACTTCAGCGCCGACCCGACGCTGGCCGAGACCCTGGCCCCGTTCGGCGAGTTGACCCCGGCGGAGATCCGGGTGCTGCCGGCCGGCGTGCAGTTCAACGTGCCGTACGTGACCTGCGACAAGCTCCTGCTGCGCCAGGCCGGCTCGATCCGCGACGAGTCCCAGCAGGTCGTCGCCTGCGAGGGCCTGGTCAAGTACCTGCTGGACGAGGCGAAGGTGGTCGGCACCGACGTCAGCGACGCCAGCGGCGTACTCGACCAGACCACCAGCCAGTGGGTGGTCAGCCTCAACTTCACCGGCTCCGGCCAGCGCGCCTGGACCGAGCTGACCCGTGAGGCGTTCAACAACACCGACCAGGAGTGCGACGCGAGCGCGCTCGGCCAGGACGGCAAGTGCCGGGTCGCGGTGGTCCTCGACAACGAGGTGATCTCCTCACCGGAGATCCAGGGCGTACTCACCGGCGACTCGCAGATCACCGGCGACTTCACCAGCGCCACCGCCAACGAGCTGGCCAGCAACCTGCGATACGGTGCCCTGCCGCTGACCTTCGAGCCGCAGGAGGCGCAGAGCATCTCCGCGACGCTCGGCACCGAGCACCTGCGCGCCGGCCTGCTCGCCGCCGGCATCGGCATGCTGCTGGTTGCGGTCTACTCGTTCTTCTACTACCGGCTGCTCGGCATCGTGATCTTCCTCAGCCTGATCCTTTCGGCGCTGCTGGTCTTCGGCGCGATGGTGGTGCTCGGCCGGCAGATCGGTTTCACCCTCACCCTCGCCGGGATCGCCGGTCTGATCGTCTCGCTGGGTGTGGCGGCCGACTCGTTCGTGCTCTACTTCGAACGCCTCAAGGACGAGATACGTGAGGGTCGAAGTCCGCGCAGCGCGGTACCCCGGGCCTGGCTGCGGGCCCGGCGGACGATCATCTCGGCGAACGCCATCACCCTGATGGCGGCGGTCGTGCTCTACATCGTCTCGGTGGGCACGGTGAAGGGCTTCGCCTTCGCCCTCGGCCTGGCGACCGTGCTTGACCTGGTCGTGGTGTTCCTGTTCCGGCACCCGATCATGTCGATGCTGGCCCGGACCAAGGCGTTCCTGTCTCCCCGGGTCAGCGGCCTCGGCCGTGCGGTGAAGACCGAGGACGAGACCCCGATCCGCAACCCGCGCGTCAAGGAGGCCTGACATGAGCGGTTTCGCCGGACGCCTCTACCGGGGTGAGGCCAACCTTCCGATCGTCAGACGGCGCAACACCTGGTTCGTGATCGCCGCGGTGGTCGTGGTCCTCGCGATCGCGAGCGTCGCGATCCGCGGCTTCAACCTCGGCATCGACTTCCGCGGTGGCAACGAGTTCCAGGTGCCGGCGAGCGTCGGCACCCTGCTGCAGGCCGAGGACGCCCTCGACGCCGAGCTCGCCGAGCTGGACACCGAGGAGCCGCTCGAGGTGGTCTCCGGCCAGGAGGTCGGCGGTACCACCTACCTGTTCCGGACCGCAGAGCTCACCTCGGAGCAGACCGAAGCGTTCAAGCAGGGTCTCGCCGAGCGGCTCGGGATCGAGCAGGCGGCGATCAGCGACAGTCGGGTCAGCGGTGCCTGGGGTAGCCAGGTCACCCAGCGGGCGTTGCTCGGTCTGCTGGTCTTCATGGTGCTGGTCACCATCTACCTGGTGCTGCGGTTCGAGTACCGGATGGCGATCGCGGCCGTCGCCGGCCTGGTGCTCGACCTGCTGCTGACCGCCGGCATCTACTCGGCCTCCGGCTTCGAGGTCACCCCGTCGACGATCATCGGCTTCCTGACCATCCTCGGCTTCGCCCTCTACGACGTCGTGGTGGTCTTCGACAAGATCCAGGAGAACACCCGGGGCGTCACCGGCGGCAGCAGCCAGACGTACGGTGAGGCCGCCAACCTCGCGGTCAACCAGACCCTGATGCGGTCGATCAACACGTCGATCGTCGCGTTGCTGCCGGTCGGCGGGCTGCTGTTCATCGGCGCCGGGCTGCTCGGCGCCGGCACGCTCAAGGACCTCGGCCTGGTGCTGTTCGTCGGCATGGGCGCGGCCTTCTTCGTGTCGATCTTCGTTTCCTCGCCGCTGGTGACGGTGCTCAAGGAGCAGGAGCCGAAGTACAAGCTGCACACCCAGCGGGTGCAGGCCAAGCGGTCCTCGCTGGCGGAGCGGGACAGGGCGCCGAAGCGGTCGCGTACCAGCGCCGGTGCCTCGACCACGACGGCGGGCGACGAGCCGGCCGAGGTCGAGCCCGCCGCCGACGCCGCCCTGGCCGGCACCGCGCCGAAGGCCGGTGCCCGGCCGGCCGGCAAGCGCCAGTCCGGCGGCGGTCGCGGCGGCCGACCCGGCGGCGGGGGCCGTAAGCGCCCCAGCGGCGCGAAGCGTCGCTGACGATTCCCTCGGTGGTGTTCCGGAGGCACTGTCGCCGCCGGAACACCACCGGTCCCATCCGGCACGGAAAGGGCGCAAGGTGACGGAGACCGAGGCAGTGATCGTCGGGGACAGTGGGGCCGAGACGGCCGCGCTGGTGGCCAGTCGGGTGATCGACGTACCGGACTTCCCCAAACCTGGCATCGTCTTCAAGGACCTGATGCCGCTGTTCGCCGACGGGCCGGCGTTCCGGGAGATCACCGACCGGATCATCGCCCACCACGGAGCGGACTCCTTCGACGTGGTCGCCGGCATCGAGGCGCGGGGTTTCGTGCTGGCAGCGGCGATCGCGTACGCCACCGGCACCGGGGTGGTTCCGGTCCGCAAGGCCGGCAAGCTGCCCCGGGCATCGTTCTCCGCCTCGTACGCGTTGGAGTACGGCGAGGCGGTCCTGGAGGTGCATCAGGACGCCTTCACCGCCGGTCAGCGGGTCCTGGTGGTCGACGACGTGCTGGCCACCGGCGGAACCGCCGCCGCTACCCTGGACTTGGTCGACCGGGCCGGTGGCACGGTGGTGGGCTTCACCGTCCTGCTGGAGCTGGGTTTCCTCGCCGGGCGGGACCGGCTCTCGCCCCGGTCGGTGCACGCCGTGTGGCGGGTGTGAGCCGGCCGACCGAGCCGCTCGGCCGCCGGGCACAGCACCGTCTGGACGGGTAGTATTGCGGTCCCTGTCAGTCAGGGGCGCTGTCTCCTGGCTAGCGCGGTAGCAGCTCAGCCCGATACGGTCGGCTGAGTTCCGGCAGAGGTGAGGGAGGCCGGTGTCCCCCGACGTCGTCGCTCCTTCCATGGAGGGCACTGTGCATCCGACTGGCGAGGTCAACCCCACTGCGGGCGTGACCAACGACGAGGCGCCCAGCTCTGCCGTCAATTCGGGCGGCCCCGACGTCGCTGGCGAGCGCGGCGCCGCACCTGCGGCGGCGAACGGCGCGGGGTCTCCGGCGGCGAATGGTGCGGTCGACCACCCCGGCGCGGCAGCGGCCGGCAACGGTTTCGGCTTCAACGGTGCGCCGACCGGGCGTCGGGTACGGGCCCGGCTGGCCCGGTTCAACTCCCCCTGGCAGGCGCCGCACATCCCCGAGGTGCTGGAACCGCTGATCGCCACCCATCAGCAGAGCCATCCGAAGGCCGATCCGCGGGTGCTGCAGCGTGCCTTCGAGATGGCCTCCAAGTGGCACTCCGGGCAGTACCGCAAATCCGGCGATCCGTACATCACGCATCCGTTGGCGGTCGCCACCATCCTCGCCAATCTCGGCATGGACACCACGACGCTGGTCGCCGCGCTGCTGCACGACACGATCGAGGACACCGACTACACCCTCGACGAGATGCGCGCCGACTTCGGCGGTGAGGTGGCACTGCTGGTCGACGGGGTCACCAAGCTCGACCGGGTCAAGCTGGGCGACGCGGCCAAGGCCGAGACCATCCGCAAGATGGTGGTGGCGATGGCAAAGGACCCCCGGGTCTTGGTGATCAAACTCGCCGACCGGCTGCACAACATGCGGACGCTGACCTTCCTGCCCAAGGCGAAGCAGGAGCAGAAGGCCAAGGAGACCCTGGAGATCCTGGCGCCGCTGGCCCACCGGCTCGGTATGAACACCGTGAAGTGGGAGTTGGAGGATCTGGCCTTCGGCACGCTGTTCCCGAAACGGTACGAGGAGATCAACCGGCTGATCGGGGAGCACCAGCCGCAGCGCGACACCCAGCTGCGCAAGGTGACCCAGAAGGTGCAGGTCGACCTGCGCGCCGCGAAGATCAGGGCGGAGGTCACCGGCCGGCCGAAGCACCTCTACTCGATCTACCAGAAGATGATCGTCCGGGGGCGGGACTTCAACGACATCTACGACCTGGTCGGCGTACGCATCCTGGTCGACACGGTCCGCGACTGCTATGCGGCGCTCGGCGTGATCCACGCGAACTGGCAGCCGGTCCCCGGCCGGTTCAAGGACTACATCGCGATGCCGAAGTTCAACATGTACCAGTCGCTGCACACCACGGTGATCGGGCCCACCGGCAAGCCGGTGGAGATGCAGATCCGCACGTACGCGATGCACCGCACCGCCGAGTTCGGCATCGCCGCGCACTGGAAGTACAAGGAGCAGAAGGGCGCCACTGTCGTCGGCCCGCCGGCGCACATCGACGAGATGACCTGGCTGCGGCAACTGCTCGACTGGCAGCGGGAGGCGAGCGACCCGAGCGAGTTCCTCGACGCGCTGCGATTCGACCTGTCCAGCCAGGAGGTTTACGTCTTCACCCCCAAGGGCGACGTGATCCCGCTGCCCACCAGTTCCACGCCGGTCGACTTCGCCTACGCCGTGCACACCGAGGTGGGGCACAAGTGCATCGGGGCGCGGGTCAACGGCAAGCTGGTGCCGTTGGAGTCGACGCTGTCCAACGGCGACGTCATCGAGATTTTCACCTCCAAGTCGGCGACCGCCGGCCCGACCCAGGACTGGCTGGGCTTCGTCAAGAGCCCACGGGCCCGCACCAAGATTCGGCAGTACTTCAACAAGGAACGCCGCGAGGAGGCGATCGAGACCGGCAAGGACGCGATCGCCAAGGCGATGCGCAAGCAGGGCATGCCGTTGCAGCGGATGCTCACTACCGACTCGTTGATGGCGATCGCCCGTGACCTGCACCTGGCCGACGTCGCCGCGCTGTACGCGGCGGTTGGCGACAGCCAGGTGTCCGCGCAGTCGGTGGTGCAGCGGCTGATGGTCAGCCTCGGTGGTGAGGAAGGGGCCGCCGAGGACCTGGCCGAGTCGGCCGTCGCGACCCGCCCGCCCCGGGCGCGGCACAACGGCGCCGACCCCGGCGTGGTGGTACGCGGTGTCACCGACGTCTGGATCAAACTAGCCCGCTGCTGCACCCCGGTCCCGCCGGATACGGTGTTCGGCTTCGTCACCCGGTCCGGCGGCGTCAGTGTGCACCGCGACGACTGCTTCAACGCGGCCGAACTCAAGGCGCAGCAGGAGCGACTGGTCGAGGTCACCTGGAAGTTGACTTCGGCGTCGACGTTCCTCGTCGCCATTCAGGTCGAGGCGCTCGACCGACACAAGCTGCTGGCCGACGTGACCAGGATGCTCTCTGAGGAACGAGTGAACATCCTGTCGGCCACTGTGACCACCACCCGGGACCGGGTGGCGGTCAGCCGTTTCTCGTTCGAGATGGCCGACCCGAAGCACCTCGGTCATCTGCTCAACGCGGTCCGCAAGGTCGACGGCGTCTTCGACGCCTACCGGGTCACCTCCGGCACCTGACAGCAATGCGCCAGGGCATCGGGTGATGCCCTGGCGCACTGGTACCGGCTCGGCGGCGCTGCCGGTCGCCGAACCCGGTGGACTACTGCGGCTCGCTCACCGTCAACGAGTTGATCAGGATGTCGTTGTTGGGGTGGCCGCCGCCGGGCGACGGCTCGAACGCGCCGTCGTGACCGGCCTCGGTGGCCTCCTGGATGACGTCGAGGCCCTCGGTGACCCGGCCGAGCACGGTGTAGTCCGGGCTGAGCTCGACGTCCTGATAGATGAAGAAGAACTGGCTGCCATTGGTGTCCGGGCCGCTGTTGGCCATCGCCACCACCCCGGCCGGGTAGGCGGGCCGGTCGTCGACCGGCAGGTTCTCGTTGGCGAACTGGTAGCCGGGCCCGCCGGTGCCGTCGGTGTCCCGGTAGCCTTCGCCGCTGGCACTCGGGTCACCGCACTGCAGCATGCCGGGGAACATCCGGTGGCACTTGGTGTTGTCCCAGAACCCCTGGCTGGCCAGGTGGCTGAAGCTGGCCGCCGTGCACGGCACCTCGGCCAGGTCCATCTCCACCTGGATCTCACCGAAGTTGGTGTCCAGGGTCATCACCTGGGTGCCGGTGTCCGGCGGCGTGGTGGTCGGCGGCACGCCGACGTCCACGGTCGTCTCACGGCGCTGCTCGGTGGGGATCTCGTTCCACACGCAGGTCACGCCGGCGTCGCCGCCGTCGGCCTGGGGCGTGGTTTCGGTCTCGTCGTCCCCGAGGCTGGCGACCAGCCACACCGTGCCCGCGGCCACGAGCAGCAGGGCGACGCCGGCACCGATGCCGGCCTGCAACTGGCGGCGCTTGCGGGCCGCCTCGGCGCGCTGGGCCATCTCCTTTTCGAGGCGGGCCCGAGCCGCGGCACGCTGCCGCTCCCTGGTCGACGTCACGGTGGATCCTCCTGGATTCGGGTTGTCTGGTCTGGTCAGGACTGGCCGGCGGTGCCGTCGGCGCCCTCCGCGTCCGGCTCGGTGGCCGACGGGTCGGTGGTGGTCGCCGGTGCCGACGCGCTCGGGTCGGTCGACGGGGTCGCCTCGGTCTCGTCGGCCCCGATCGGCTCGCCGACGGTCAGGCTCTGGATGACCACGTCGGTCTCCGGCTTCACCTGGGCGCCGGCGGCGTTGTTGACCAGTGGGAGCGCACCGATCGCCTCGACCGTGTCCATCCCCGAGGTCACCTTGCCGATGATCGGGTACGAGGGGAACTCGGTGGTGTAGTCCTCAAAAAAGATCTTGAACTGGCTGCCGTTGGTGCCCTGCGGCACACCGACCGCGACGACCGTGCCGGCCGGGTAGAGCGGCGGATGGTCGGCCAGCTCCTCCGTCGGGTCGGCCGACGGGTCCAGCTGCGGCGAGACTGGCACGTTCTCGCTGTAGTACGAGTACGTCGGCCCGCCCTGCCCGGTGCCGCTCGGGTCGCCGCACAGGATCGCGCCCTCGTCGGTGATCTCGTGGCAGGTCGTGTCGTCAAAGAAGTTGCGGCTGGCCAGGTGGGTGAAGTTGGCGGCGGCGCACGGTGCGGCGGCCAGGTCGAGCTCGACGGTGATCGGCTCACCCTGGTTGGTGGTGATCGTCATCGGCTGGACCCCGCGGTGCGGCGGGTCGGTGGTCTCCGGCGTGCCGACGTCGGTGAGGTTGCTGTTGGCGGCCGTGTCCTGCGGGGTCCAGGTGCAGATGCCGGCGGCCTCCGGAGTTTCCGGCTCGCCCTCGAAGGCACCGAGCGCCCAGGCCGAGCCGCCGGCGATGAGCAGCAGCGCGAGGCCGGCGCCCACGCCGGCGCGGATCCGCCGCTTGCGCCGGGCCGCGGCGGCACGCCGGGCCATCTGCCGGTCGAGCTTCGCCCGCGCCAATTTGCGCTGCCGGTCCCTGCTGGAGGCCACCCGCGCTCCCCTTTCCTGATCAATCCCTGCGCCGTGCGGCGGGTCGGTACGTGTCCTGCGGAGGGCGTGCCGGACCCGGGCGCCATTGCGGTGCGCCACGCCACACGCCCGCAAGAGTGTACGGGTATCGGCTGGGAAATTGTTGTACGAGGTCCGCTCTGTATCCAATCGGAGATCATCGCTGCCGTCACGGCCTGGGCAGGGCCGGCGGGTGTGCCCTGGCGGCCCGGCGTGTCCTGGCGGCTAGGCTCGACGAGGAGACGATTCCGGCGGCCCGCGCGGGCCGGCCTACCGAGAGGAGAGGCGTGCTCATCACCGGCTTCCCGGCGCAGGCGTTCGGCACCAACTGCTACGTGGTGGCCGCCGGGCCGGGCGAGCAGTGCGTCGTCGTCGATCCCGGCATCGGGGTGCTCGACCAGCTGGACCAGGTGCTGGCCGAGCACCGGCTGCATCCGGCGGCGGTGCTGCTCACCCACGGCCATGTTGACCACACCTTCTCGGTCGCGCCGGTCTGTGGGGCGCGTGGCATCACCGCGTACGTGCATCCGGGCGACCGGGAGTTGCTGGCCGACCCGGCCAAGGGCCTGTCGGCGGACCTGGCGGCGATGTTCGGCGGCCGGCTGCCGTACAGCGAACCGGACGACGTGGCCGAGTTGACCGACGGTGCCACGCTGGTGCTCGCCGGGTTGGAGATCACTGTCGACCACGCCCCCGGCCACACCGGAGGCTCGGTGCTGCTCCGGCTGCCCGGCGCCGGCTCGGCCTGGGAGGCCGAGCAGGTCTGCCTCTCCGGTGACGTGCTGTTCGCCGGCTCGATCGGCCGTACCGATCTGCCCGGCGGCAGTATGCCGACGATGTTGACCAGCTTGCGCGACAAGGTTCTGCCGTTGGCCGACGACACCGTGGTGCTGCCCGGCCACGGCCCGGCCACCACCATCGGCCGGGAGCGCATGAGCAACCCGTATCTCCAGGAGGTCGCCCGCGCGGCCGCGCCCCACCCGCACGAGGCTGCCGGCGGCTGCACCGCCGCCTCGGCCCGACGTACCGGACTGTGACAAGGACACCTTGATGAGCAAGCCCAGGCCGATCTCCGGCTTCCCGGAGTGGTCGCCCCCGCAGCGGATGATCGAGCAGTACGTCATCGACCGGCTGCGGCACACCTTCGAGCTGTACGGGTTCGCGCCGCTGGAGACCCGCGCGGTGGAGCCGCTGGACCAGCTGCTGCGCAAGGGGGAAACCTCGAAGGAGGTCTACCTGCTGCGCCGGCTGCAGGCCGATCCGGGTGCCGAGGCCGGTGACGACGCCCTCGGGCTGCACTTTGACCTGACCGTGCCGTTCGCCCGCTACGTGCTGGAGAACGCCGGCAAACTGCAGTTCCCGTTCCGCCGCTACCAGATTCAGAAGGTGTGGCGCGGCGAACGGCCGCAGGAGGGCCGCTACCGCGAGTTCCTGCAGGCCGACATCGACATCGTCGACCGCGACGAGCTGGCCCCGCACCACGAGGCCGAGCTGCCGCTGGTCATCGGCGACGCGCTGGCCAGCCTGCCGATCCCGCCGGTGCGGATCCAGGTGAACAACCGCAAGGTCTGCGAGGGCTTCTACCGGGGGATCGGGCTGACCGACCCGGATGCGGCGCTGCGGGCGATCGACAAACTGGACAAGGTCGGCCCGCAGCGGGTGGCCGAGCTACTGGCCGAGACGGCCGGTGCGAACGACAGCCAGGCGAAGGCCTGCCTGTCGCTGGCGGAGATCTCCGCGCCGGACGTCTCGGTCGCCGACGCGGTACGTGGCCTCGGCGTCGAGCACCCGTTGCTCGATGAAGGGCTCACCGAGCTGGTCGCGGTGCTGGAGACGGCGGCCGCGCACGCGCCCGGCCTGTGCGTCGCCGACCTGCGCATCGCCCGGGGTCTGGACTACTACACCGGTACGGTCTACGAGACCCAGCTGCAGGGGTACGAGCGGTTCGGCTCGATCTGCTCGGGTGGCCGCTACGACGATCTCGCCTCGGCCGGGGCGGACCGCTTTCCCGGCGTCGGCATCTCGATCGGGGTGTCCCGGCTGCTGGGGCTGCTGTTCGGCGCCGACGCGTTGGCGATCTCCCGGCTGGTGCCGACCTGTGTGCTGGTGGCGTTGCCGGCCGAGTCCGACCGGCCGACCGGCAACCGGGTGGCCGACGCGCTGCGTCGGCGGGGAATCGCCACCGAGGTGTCACCGTCGGCGGCCAAGTTCGGCAAGCAGATCCGGTACGCCCAGCGCCGCGACATCCCGTACGTCTGGTTCCTCGGGGTCGACGGTGAGCCGGACAGCGTCAAGGACATCCGCTCGGGGGATCAGGTGCCGGCAGCTGCGGACGCCTGGTCACCGCCGTCGGTGGACCTCCGGCCAGCGGTGTCCGGCAAGTCGGCATAGCGGACATACGGCGGCGATAGCCGCAAGATCGTCGGGGAAAGTGGCGGCTCGGCGTGACATAACCTACGGTTGCGTAAGTTACGCTGTCGTAGGTTGCCCCGGTAGGGAGAACGTCATTGACCGTCGCCGCCACCACCCCGATGTCCCAGACCGCGCTGCTCGTCGAGCTCGAACCGGTGGTCGCCGAGAACCTCGACCGGCACCTCGGCCTGGCGAAAGAGTGGTTCCCGCACGAGTACGTGCCGTGGAGCGACGGACGGACCTTCGACGGCCCGCTCGGCGGTGAACCCTGGTCGCCGGAGGACTCGCAGATCCCAGACGTCGCCCGTACCGCGTTGATCGTCAACCTGCTCACCGAGGACAACCTGCCCTCGTACCACCACGAGATCGCCACCCTGTTCGGTCGCGACGGTGCCTGGGGCACCTGGGTGCACCGGTGGACCGCCGAGGAGGGCCGGCACGGCACCGCCATCCGGGACTACCTCACCGTCACCCGGGCGGTCGACCCGGTCGAGCTGGAGCGGGCCCGGATGGTGCACATGTCCAACGGGTACGTTAACCAGCACGACGACGAGGTGCTGCACTCGCTGGCGTACGTGTCGTTCCAGGAGCTGGCCACCCGGATCTCACACCGCAACACCGGCCGAGCCACCGGTGACCCGCTCTGCGAGCGGCTGCTGGCCCGGGTCGCCGCCGACGAGAACCTGCACATGATGTTCTACCGCAACCTGCTCGGCGCGGCGTTCGAGCTGGCGCCGAGCCAGGCGATGCGGGCGGTGGCGGACGTGGTCGCCAACTTCCAGATGCCGGGCGTGGGCATCGAGGGCTTCGCCCGAAAGTCGGTGGCGATCGCCATGGCCGGCATCTACGACCTGCGTCAGCACCGCGACGAGGTGCTCGCGCCGGTGCTGCGCCAGTGGGACATCTGGAACGTCACCGGGCTGGACGCCGACGGCGAGGCGGCCCGGGACCAGATCGCCGCGCAGATGACCCAACTGGACACCGCCGCGTCCCGGTTCGAGACCCGGCGGGAGGAACGGCGCGCCCGCGGCCGGTAAGTGCCGTCGCGGCGCTTCAGGAACGGTGAGTACGGGTCCCGTGGCTGGTCGGCCACGGGACCTTCGTCGTGTGTAGCCCGTCCACCGTGTCTGTCCTAGTTGCTGACCGCACAGCCGTTCAGGTTCGTTGTGAGACGGGCTTAACGCGTTGGAAATCGATGGGTCGAGATTCATGAAACCCAGCGTCCCTACGTTTCGTGGCACCACGATTTCGGCTGAAGGGGAGTTGGATGCCACGACGCTTCCGGGGCGGCCTCGCCGCACTCTGTATATTGTCGACATTGGTTGCCGCGACCGCCTGTGCGGAGGACCCCACGTCCTCGGCCGGTGGCGGCGGTGACTCCGACACCATCAAGGTCGGTATCCTGCACTCGCTGAGCGGCACCATGGCGATCAGCGAGGTCACCGTACGCGACGCAGAGTTGCTCGCGATCGAGGAGATCAACGCCGCCGGTGGCGTGCTGGGCAAGCAGATCGAACCCGTCGTCGAGGACGGCGCGTCGGACTGGCCCACCTTCGCCGAGAAGGCGCAGAAGCTCATATCCCAGGACAAGGTCGCCACCGTCTTCGGTGGCTGGACGTCGGCCAGCCGCAAGGCGATGCTGCCGGTCTTCGAACGCAACAAGGCGCTGCTGTGGTACCCGGTGCAGTACGAAGGGCTGGAGAGCTCCGAGTACATCTTCTACACCGGGGCCACCACCAACCAGCAGATCGTCCCGGCCCTGGACTACCTCGCCGAGCAGGGCCATCAGACGATCTTCCTGGTCGGCAGCGACTACGTCTTCCCACGTACCGCCAACAAGATCATCACCGCGTACGCCGAGGCCAACGGCATGCAGATCGTCGGCGAGGAGTACACCCCGCTGGGCCACACCGAGTACAGCACCGTGGTCAACAAGCTGCAGCAGGCCCAGCCCGACGCGGTGTTCAACACCCTCAACGGCGACAGCAACGTCGCCTTCTTCAAGCAACTGACCAGCGTCGGCGTCACCGCCGAGACGATGCCGACCGTGTCGGTCAGCGTCGCCGAGGAGGAGGTCGTCGGCATCGGCCCGGACAACGTCGCCGGCCATTTGGTGGCCTGGAACTACTACCAGACCACCGAAGGCGAGCGGAACACCGCCTTCGTCGAGGCATTCAAGGCCAAGTACGGGGCGGAGAAGGTCACCTCCGACCCGATGGAGGCCGGCTACAACGCGGTCTACCTGTGGGCGGCGGCGGTCGAGGCGGCCGGCAGCACCGACGTCGAGGCGGTCAAGGAGGCCGCCGGCGGGATCAGCATCGAGGCCCCGGAAGGCACCGTCACCATCGACGGCGACAACCAGCACGTCTACAAGACGGCCCGGATCGGCGTGGTGCAGCCCGACGGCCAGATCCAGGAGGTGTGGAACTCCGGTGAACCGATCAAGCCGGACCCGTACCTGACCGGCTACGACTGGGCCGAAGGCCTGTCCTGACCGGTCGGTAGCAAGCGGAGGGAGGTGCCCGCCATGGCGGTACTCAACCAACTGGTCATCGGCGCGAGCATCGGAGCGGTGCTGCTCCTGATCGCGCTGGGACTGACGTTCACCTTCGGACAGATGGGCGTCATCAACATGGCCCACGGGGAGTTCATCCTGGCGGGCGCCTACACCGCGTACATGATGCAGGGGCTGGTCGGGGCGCAGGCCGTCCCGGCCGCCTTGCCGGTCGCGTTCCTCATCGCCGGCACCATGGGCCTGATCCTGGAACGACTGGTGATCCGGCGGTTCTACGGTAGGCCGCTGGACACCCTGCTGCTCACCTTCGGCGTCAGCCTGATCCTGCAGCAACTGGCCCGGGACATCTTCGGTGCGCCGAACGTGCAGGTCACCGCGCCCGGCTGGCTCACCGGCGGGATCGACGTGGCCGGCGTACAGCTGCCGTACAACCGGATCTTCATCATGGCCCTCGCGGTCGGCTGCGTGGTGGCGATCTCGCTCTACCTGAGCAAACTGTCCTACGGCCGCCGGATGCGGGCGGTGATGCAGAACCGCGAACTCGCCGCGGTGACCGGGGTGGCCACCCAGCGGGTCGACCAGCTCACCTTCTTCATCGGCTCCGGCCTGGCCGGCGTCGCCGGGGTGGCGCTGACCCTGATCGGCCCGGTCGGGCCGTCGCTGGGCACCTACTACATCGTGGACGCGTTCCTCGTCGTCGTCGCCGGAGGGCTCGGACAACTGCGCGGGGCGGTGATCGCGGCGGTCGCCCTCGGCGTGATCAACAGCTTCGTCGAATTCTGGACCGATGCGAGTCTGGCCAAGGTGGTGGTCTTCGCGGTGACCGTGGCCTTCCTCCAGTTCCGTCCGCAGGGCATGTTCGTCCTCCGTTCCCGGGCGCTGACATGAGCGCCGCCCGGACGACCGACCCCGCCGCACGGCCGGCAACCCGCTTCGCCGCCCGCTGGCCCGGACCGGTCGGCTTCGTCGCCGTCGGCGTGCTGCTGCTGGTCGTGGCACCGCTGGTGCTCAGCCCGTTCCGGCTCGACCTACTGGCCAAGTACCTCTGCTACGCGATCGTCGCGGTCGGCATCTACCTCGCCTGGGGGCGCGGCGGCATGCTGACCCTCGGGCAGGGCGTGTTCTTCGGCCTCGGCGGCTACGCGATGGGCATGCACCTCAAACTCACCGACGCCGGTGAGGGCAACCTGCCCGACTTCATGGTGTGGAGCGGCGTGGAGACCCTACCGGCCATCTGGGGGCCGTTCCGCAACCCGGCGTTCGCCCTGGTCATGGTGGTCGTGCTGCCCACCGTGGTGGCGCTGATCCTGGGCACCCTGGTGTTCCGCCAGCGGGTACGCGGCGCCTACTTCGCCGTACTGTCCCAGGCCCTGGCCGCCGCCTTCGTGATCCTGCTGGTCGGGCAGCAGGGCCTGACCGGCGGCACCAACGGCCTGACCAACATGCAGTTCTTCTTCGGCCTCGACCTGTACGACCCGACGCAGAAGCGGATCGTCTACTCCCTCGCCGTCGGCGCGCTCGGCCTGGTGTTCCTCGCCGCCTGGCAGCTCACCCACTCCCGGTTCGGCAAGCTGCTGGTCGCCATCCGCGACGGCGAGGACCGGGTCCGGTTCCTCGGCTACGACCCGGCCGTGGTGAAGACCATCGTGTACGCGCTGTCGGCGGCCATGGCCGGCATCGCCGGCGCGCTGTTCGTGCCGGTGGTCGGCATCCTCGGCCCGGCCGACCTCGGCGTCGTGCCGTCGATCGAGATGCTGGTCGCGGTCGCCATCGGCGGGCGGTTCTCGCTGGTCGGTGCGGTCGGCGGGGCGATCCTGTTCAACTACGGCAGTACGGTGCTCAGCGAACAGTGGCCGTCCGGCTGGCTCTACCTGCTCGGTGGCCTGTTCATCGCGGTGATGATGTGGGCGCCGCGCGGCCTCGCCGGGCTGCTCGCCGACGGCTGGGCGGCGGTACGGCACCGCTGGCCCGGCCGTGCCGGACCAGCCGCACCGGTCTCCCCGGCGGCCGGCGCGGACGGCGCGGCCACCGACGCCGCCGGGCGACCGGCGGAGACCACCGTCGGGGTCGGAGGTGCGAAACCGTGAGCGGCAAACTGGAGGTACGCGGCCTCGACGTCGTCTTCGACGGCTTCCGGGCGATCAGCGACCTCGACCTGACCGTCGAGCCGGGGGAACTGCGCTTCCTGATCGGCCCCAACGGTGCCGGCAAGACCACCCTGATCGATGTGGTGACCGGCAGGACCAAGCCGGCGTCCGGGTCGGTGCGGTTCAACGGCCAGGAACTCGTCGGCCAGCGGGAACACCGGATCGTCCGGCTCGGCATCGGCCGGACCTTCCAGACTTCGGTGGTGTTCGAGCAGCTCACCGTGTTGGACAATCTCGATCTGGCGGCCAGCTTCCGCCGGCGGATGGTCGGCCTGCTGCGTCGCCGCCGGGGTGTCTCCGACCAGGTGTCGCGGGCGCTGGACACCACTGGCCTGTCCGACCTGGCGTACCGGCCGGCCGGGGTGCTCTCCCACGGGCAGCGCCAGTGGCTGGAGATCGGCATGCTGATCGTGCAGGAGCCAAGCCTGCTGCTGCTCGACGAGCCGGTGGCCGGGATGAGCCGCAGCGAACGCGACCGTACCGGTGAGCTGCTGCGCGAGGTCGCCAAGGACCACACGGTGATGGTCATCGAGCACGACATGGAGTTCCTGCGCCGGTTCGCCAGCACCGTCACGGTGCTGCACGAGGGCCGACTGCTCTGCGAGGGCACCGTCGCTCAGGTGCAGGCCGACCCCCGGGTGCAGCAGGTCTACCTCGGGCGCAGCCGGGACGAGACCGACGAACCCGCCGGGTCGCCGGCCGCCGCGCAGGGATCCCCGATCGTCCAGGAGGCGTCGTCGTGAGTGCCATGTTGACCGTCGAGTCACTCGACGTCGCGTACGGCCGGGCCCAGGTGCTCTTCGAGGTCGACCTGCAGGCCCCGGCCGGTGCGTTGGTCTGTGTGATGGGGCGCAACGGGGTCGGCAAGACCACGCTGCTGAAGGCGATCACCGGGGTGCTGCCGGTGCGAGCCGGCCGGGTCACCTTCGAGGGGCGCGACATCACCAAACTACGCACGCACGAGCGGGTTCGCCTCGGGCTGGGCTACGTGCCGCAGGGCCACGAGACCTTTCCACAGTTGACCGTCGCGGAGAACCTGCAGGTCGCGGTCGAGGCGGCGCGGACCGACAAGTCCAGCGTCGACGAGGCCCTCGACCTGTTCCCGGCGCTGCGGGGCCTGCTGCGACGCCGGGCCGGGTTCCTCTCCGGCGGTCAGCAGCAGCAGTTGGCGATCGCCCGCGCACTGGTCACCCGGCCGAAGATGCTGCTGCTCGACGAGCCGACCGAAGGCATCCAGCCGTCGATCATCGTCGAGATCGAGGAGGCGATCGAACGGCTGCACTCCGAGGCCGGGCTGGCGATCCTGCTGGTCGAGCAGTACCTCGAACTGGCGCTGCGGCTGGCCGACCAGTTCGTCATCCTCGACGCTGGCGAGGTGGTCCGGGCCGGCGACAAGGAGGACCTGCGCGACGAGTCGGTCCGCCAACTGCTCTCGGTCTGACCTACGTTTTCAGGTCGCCGCGTCGCGTTCGGCGGCGTCGATAGCGGCGTCGGTGACCCAGAACATGCCGACCAGCAGGCTGAGCGCCAACCCGCCCATGATCGCGAACACCGCGCGGAGACCGAACACCTCGGCCAGCAGCCCGCCGGTGCCGGCACCCAGCGGCATGCTGCCCCAGGCGAGCATCCGGTACCCGCTGTTGACCCGGCCCAGCAGCCGGTCCGGGGTGATCCGCTGGCGCAGCGACACCGTGATCACGTTCCAGGTGGCGACCAGGATGCCGCCGCCGAAGAAGACCGCGCCGAGCACGACCGCGTTGGTGCTCAGCGCCGGCGCGCCGACCAGACCGGCACACGCGACCACTGACACCCAGAGAGCCCGAGCCCGGCCGAGTCGGCGCTCGATCCGAGCGGCGACCAACGAGCCGAGCACGATACCGGCGGCGACCGTGGTCAGCAGCAAACCGTAGGTGGGCTCGGTCAGCCCCATCGCCGACCCGGGGCCGACCGCGTAGAGCACCAGCACCCCGAAGACGGCGTTGGTGGTGAAGTTGCTGACGCCGACCATCACCGCGAGGGTGCGTAGCAGCCGGTGCCTCCAGAGGAAGCCCAGCCCTTCGGCGATCTCGGCGCGCATCGTAGTGGATGCGGCCCGTTCGACCCGGAAGTGACCACCCACCAGCAGCAGCGTCGCGACGGCAGCGGCCCACAGCCCGGCCGGCCCGGCCACGGCGACGGCCGCGCTGGCGGCGACCAGGAACCCAGCCAGTGGCGGGCCGATGAACTGGTTGGCGGTCATCTCGGCGGCGTGCAGCCGCCCGTTCGCGCGGGGCAGCAGGACGCGCGGCACCAACTGCGGCAGGATCGACTGGGCCGAGGTGTCGTAGATGGTCTCGGCGACGCCGACGCTGAACGCAATGGCGTAGAGCAGCCAGATCGAGCCGAGGTCGAGCACCATGGTCAGGGCCAGCGCGCCGGCTACCCCGGCGCGGAAGGTGTTGGCGGCGAGCATCACCCGGCGCCGGTCGAGCCGGTCGACGAGCGCGCCGGCCGGCAGCGCGAAGAGCAGCCAGGGCAGGGAGAACGCCACCGCGACCCCGGCCACCAGCGCGGGCGAGCTGGTGTAGCCGATCGCGACTAGCGGCAGCCCGATCTTCACGATCCCGTCGGCGAGGTTGGAGACCACCGATGCCGACCACAGCCGCCAGAAGCGGCCGCCAAGGCGCTGCGGGTCGACACTCACCCGCGCGATGATGTCAGCGGCGGGCAAGGAACCGGCCGGCCGGGCGGTCTCAGCTGGCTGGCGGTAGCTCGAACAGTAGACAGGACGAGGTGGCGTGGGCGGCCAGCCGGCCGGCGGCGTCGGTCAGCTTCGCCTCGGCGTACGCGGTGCGCCGCCCACGCTGCACGACGGTGCCCTCGCAGCGCAGCGTGCCCGAGGCGAGCGTCACCGGGCGCAGGAACTTCACGTTCAGGTCGATCGAGGTGTAGCTCGTCCCGGCCGGCAGCACGGAGTGCACCGCGCAGCCGGCTGCGGTGTCCAGCAGGGTCGAGAGGATGCCACCGTGCACCGTGCCCAGGGCGTTGTAGTGGAACTCCTGCGGGGTCAGCACGGTGACCACCCGGCCGTGCTCGGGCTCCAACCCTTCGAGGCCCAGCATCACCATCACCGGCGGGGCGGGGATCGCACCGGAGGCCATCGCCCGCAGCTGGCCCAGCCCGTCGAGGCCGTTCAACGCCGCCAGCCGCACCGTGGCGGGGTCGGTCCACGAGAAGGTACGGCTGCGCTGCGCCGTGTCCGGCGCCGGCTGCTGAGTCTGTGTCATGGACGCAGCCTGGCAGCCAGTTGCTAGGTCTGTCAACGAGACCTAGCCTGGTCGGGGTGAGACCTACCGCACTCGACTGGTCCATCGACAACTGCACCATCGCCCGCACCATGGAGGTCATCGGCGAGCGGTGGACCGTCGTCGTGCTCCGCGAGGTCTTCAACGGCGTACGGCGCTTCGACCAGATGCGCGAGCGCACCGGTGTACCCCGCCAGGTGCTGACCAACCGGCTCACCATGCTGGTCGACCAGGGCCTGCTGCGCCGCCACCCGTACCAGGAGCCGGGGGAGCGGCACCGCTACGAGTACCGGCTCACCGGCAAAGGGCTCGACCTGTGGCCGGTGCTGGTCGCGCTGCTGCAGTGGGGCGACCGGTACTGCGCCGACCCGGACGGCCCGCCGCTGGCCGTGGCCCACCGTGACTGCGGCGCCGAGGTCGGCGTCACGATGCGCTGCGCCGCCGGCCATGACGTCGCCGACCCCCGCGACGTCCTGCCCCGCCCCGGCCCCGGCGCCCGCCGCCGTGAACCGACCGGCTGAAGCCCTAAGCTGCGGGCGTGTATGTCTCGCTCATCGCCATCGTCGTCGACGACTACGACCCGGCCATCGACTTCTTCACCACCGTCCTCGGCTTCGAGCTGGTCGAGGACTCCCCGTCGACCACCAACGACGGCCGCCCCAAGCGGTGGGTGGTGGTGCGGCCACCCGGTGCCGAGACCGGCATCCTGCTGGCCCGCGCCGACGGCGACGCCCAGCGGGCGGCAATCGGCAACCAGACGGCCGGCCGGGTCGGCTTCTTCCTGCGGGTGGACGACTTCGAGGCCGCGTACGAGCGGATGGTGGACCACGACGTGCGGTTCGTGACCGCGCCGCGCACCGAACCGTACGGCCGGGTGGCGGTCTTCGTCGACATCGCCGGCAACCGGTGGGACCTGATCGGCCCCGCCTGAGCCCGAGCCGTCGAACCCGGCCGACGTCAGCCGGCGGTCGCCGTCAGCCGCCGGACCCGGCGGCGGCGTGCCGCTGGTGGTTGGCGCGGACCTGGTCCTCCACCTCGGCGCGCAGCGTCAGGAACTCCGGCAGCCGTTTGACGGCCAGGTCCCGTGGCCCGCCGTCCCGGTCCGGCGGCAGCTCCACCGGCAGGTCGGCGGCGACCCGGCCCGGGTCGCTGGCCAGCACCACCACCCGCTGACCGAGGAAGACCGCCTCCTCGACGTCGTGGGTCACGGTCACCACCGTGGTGCCGGTGTCCGCCCACACCCGGCGGACGAACAGCTGCATGTCCTCCTTGATCTGCACGTCGAGGGCACCGAACGGCTCGTCGAGCAGCAGCACCCGCGGTTCGCAGGCCAGCGCCCGGGCGATCGCCACCCGCTGGCGCTGCCCGCCGGAGAGCTGCTTCGGCAGCGCGTGCCGTAGCCCGGTCAGCCCGGTCTCGGTCAGGTACCAGGCGACCCGCCGGGCCCGTTCGGCCCGACTGACCGGCAGCAGCTCCAGCCCGAACGCGACGTTGCGTTCCACCGTCCGCCGCGGATACACGGCACCGCTCTGCAGCACCAGCCCCCGGTCCGGACCCGGCCCGGTGACCGGCGCACCGTCGAGCAGCACGGTGCCCCGGCTCGGCGTGGACAGCCCGGCGATCAGCGACAGCAGGGTGGACTTGCCCGACCCGGATGCGCCGACCAGGCAGACGAACTCGCCCCGGCGTACCGCCAGATCCACGCCGTCGAGCGCGCGCAGCGAGCCGCCGGCGATGGTCCGGAAGTCCTTGCCGACGCCGTCGAGGCGCACCAGCGACGGGCCTGGGCCCGAAGTGGCAACCGCACCTTCGGTCACGGTCACGATGCCCACCTCCCGACCCGGTCGCGGGTCGTCCGCAGCGCCAGGTCGATCGCCACCCCGATCAGGGCGATCACGATCGACCACCACGAAGTTCCACGCCGCCGCCGCGTTGACCCGGATCGAGTCGATCATGCCGGGCAGCGAGTGCGGCACGATCACTTTGCGCAACACCTCGGATCGGCGGGCGCCGAGGGTGTACGAGACGTCGATCAGCCCGGCCGGCACGGTGCGGACCAGGTTGGCGGTCATCAGGGTGTTGAAGAAGACCGTCGCGATGAAGATCAACGCCACCTTGGACGGCTCGCCGAGCCCCAGCCAGATGATCAGCAACGGGATGAACGCGCTGGCCGGCAGGTACCGCAGCAGGCCGATCATCGGCTCCAGCGCCGCCCGACCGGCCTGGAAACTGCCCATCAGCAGGCCGAGCGGCACCGACACCGCCACCGCCAGGCCGAAGCCGCGCAGCACCCGACCGACCGTCGCGGCGGTGTCGCTCCACAGCTGACCCGTCCGGGCCATCTCCACCCCGGCCGCCACCGACTCCAGCGGCGACGGCAGGAAGTCCGGCTGCCCGTCGACCAGCATGCTGCCGATCTGCCAGGCGGCCAGTGGTACCACGACCGAGGCGACGGTCAGCGTCCACCGGCCGGTCGTCGGGATCGGCGTCCGGATGGCCAGTAGCGCCGGGACCCGGCGGGCCGGACGCCGCCGGGGCAGCGGCCCCCACGACGCCCGGTCCGCACCGTCGGTGGCCGCCGACGGTTCCCGGGTGACGGTCACGGCGACACCGCCGCGACGAACTGCCCGTCGAGCAGCCCGTCCAGCGGTGGTGCCTCGTCGACCAGGCCGGTCGCCACCAGAAACTCGGCGATCGACCGGGCCTGGAAGTCCAGGTTGGCCGGGGTGTCGCCCGGCTCGAACGCCGCCTGGTTGTCGGCCAGGTCGAAAATCGTCGTCCCGGCGTCGTACGTGCGGTAGTCCTCGACGCTGACTCCGGCCTGCGCCGCCATGATCTCCACCGCCTCGTCCGGGTGGTCGGCGATCCAGCCCAGCGTGTCGAACCAGGTGTCCACCACCGCCTGCACCTGCTCCGGATGCGCGGCCACGAACGCCGAGTCGAACACCAGATGGTCCGGGATCGCGCCGGGGAAATCGGCCGAGGTGGCTATCGCCCGGCTGCCCTCGCGGCCGAGCGCGGTCGTGGTGAACGGGGCGAACGCGCCCACCGCGTCGACCTGCCCGGCCAGGAACGCGGCGGCGGCCGCGTCGGTCAGCAGCGGGCTGATCTCGACGTCGTCGGCGCTCAGCCCGGCCTCGGCCAGCGCCAGCAGCAGCAGGTAGTGGTCGACCGTGCCCTCCTCGATCGCCACCCGCTTACCGGCCAGGTCGGCCACCGAGTCGATCCCCGGCGCGGCGATGATCTGGTCGTTGCCGGTCGAGTTGTCGTTGACCAGCACCACGGTCTGCGTCGCGCCGCCGCTGACCGACGACAGGGTGTCGTTGAGTGGCTCAGCGGCGCGGCAGATGCCCGGCGCGGACCAGACAGCCGAGGGTGTCGCAGATGACCCGGGTGGCGATCAGCGAGGTGATCTCGGCGTTGTCGTACGGCGGCGAGCATTCGACCACCTCGATGCCCGCCAACGGCCGTTCGGCGATCAGCTGGATGAACTTGAGGACCTCGCGGGGCAGGAAACCGCCCGGTTCGGGCCAGCCGGTGCCGGGCACGAACGCGGCGTCCAGACAGTCCACGTCGAACGACAGCCAGACCGCCTCGGCCCCGTCCCAGGCGACTTCGAGGGCTTTTTCGGCGGCGGCCTCGATGCCCATCTCGACGCAGTCGGTGACCGTCATGATCGTGGTGCCGCGTTCCCGGCCGACCTTGACTCCGGGGCGGGGTGCCTGCCAGCCGCCGATGCCGATCTGCACCAGGTTCTTCGGCGGCACGTTCGGGATGTCGGTGGCGTGGAACCACGGGGTGGTGTGCATCCGCTCGTCGAGGTCGGTCTCCTGGGTGTCGACGTGCCGGTCGAAGTGGATGATGCCCAGGTTGCCGTCGAGGTGTTCGGCGACCCCGCGCACCGTCGGGTAGCCGATCGAGTGGTCCCCGCCGAGCACCACCGGGAAGGCCCCGGAGGAGTAGACGTGGCTGACCGCCTTGGAGATCTGGTCGAAGGTCTTCTCGATGTTCGCCGGGATGGTGAAGACGTCACCGAGGTCGGCGATCGTGATCGACTCGCGCAGGTCGACGCCGAGTTCGAACGAGTACGGCCCGTACAGCGCGGAGATCTTGCGGATACCCTGCGGCCCGAACCGGGTTCCCGAGCGGTACGTCGTGCCACCGTCGAACGGTGCGCCGAGCACCGCCACGTCGTACTCGCCGCAGCGGCGCACGTCCTCGACGTACGGTGCCTTCAGGAAGGTGTTGATCCCGGCGAAGTGCGGCAGCTCGCCACGGGAGAACGTCGGGATCCGCTTGTCGACGATCGAATCGGCACCGGGCAGGCCGTACTCCAGGCCCCGGGCGATCTCCTCTTCCCACTTGGTGGTGGGCAGTTCGGCCTCGCGGGCGACCGCGTACGCTGCCTCCGGGCCGTAGTTGCCGTGCAGCTCGGGTTGGTCGCTGGGCTGCTGGTCGCGGTGCTGGTGATTGTGGTGATGATGGTGGTGCAAGCCCACGGGGCACCTCCGAATGAGGGCCTGGCTGAGGCACAGCCAGACATCCGGCTGCCTCCCGGGCTTTTGTCCCGCCGTGGAACGCCGCCCGCCACGCTGGCGGCCCGACGCCTGCACCTCTCGGACCTGTCCCGTCCCCGGCTGCCCGTGCCTGGCTGCCCGGCGGCGGCGGAACCCTAGGTGCGCCTCACCGTTGGTGAGTCACCCCGGAGTAGACGCCGCTGTGGTTTCGGTCACTTTGCCGACCCGTTGCCGTCGGGTATCGGCTGCGCCCGGGCGGCCAGGTCGGACCAGACCCGCTCGTACCCAACGACGTGCGCCGGCTGGTCGAGGTGCATCGTCCCGGTCAGGGTGTCGAGCCGGACCAGCCCCGACCCGGCCGGCCGCCGTCCGGGGACCGTCGTGGCGGCGGCGAAGCGCAGCAGGGTGAACGGGTTGGTCATGCCGGCGTGCGCGCCGCCGGCCAGCGGCAGCACCCGTACCGAGATCCCCGGCCTGATCGCGAGCGCCCGCAGGTGGTCGAGTTGCGCCCGCGCCGTCGCGTCGTTGCCGACGGTACGCCGCAGCGCCCCCTCGCCGACGATCGCCTGCACCGCCGGCGGATGCGGGTGGGTCAGCAGGTGCCGCTGCCGCGCCGCCAGCTGGTCGAGGCGGGCGGCGATGTCGTCGTCGCTGCGCAGACCGGCCGGGCAGCGCAGCAGCGCCTCGGCGTACCCCGGGGTCTGCAGCAGGTCCGGCAGCGTCGCCTGGCCGTAGCAGCGGATGAGCGTCGCGGACTGTTCGAACACCGGGTACGGGTCGGCGTCGATCGGCAGTCCGGCCAGCCCGTCGTGCCACCAGCGCCCGCCGCTGGGGCGGTCGATCTCCGCCGCGAGGGCGAGCAGCCGTTCCCGGGTCTCGTCGTCGGCCCGGTACAGCCGGCACATCGCTGACATGTCCGCTTCGGTCCAGCGCACCCGCGGGTCGCCGGCCTCGATTCGCCAGAGCGTGCTGTTGCCGCGTCGCAGCTTGTCGGCGGCGACGTCCTGGGACAGCCCGGCCTCGTACCGCAACGCCGCCAGGCACCGTCCCACCTGCCGCCGCAGCAGGGCCGTCCCGCCGGCCTGCGCGTTGATGCCCGCCGTCCGGGCGGCTCTCCCGTTGTACGCCCCGGCCCGCCGGCCGTCACCCGTACCAGTCATACCCGATAGCGTGAAGCATTAGTTGCTCAAAGGCAATGCCTTAGGGCAACTCCTTAGCGTCTGTTGAGTGGACCTGGTTGGCACCTCGGAGTTGCGCGCGATGCTGGGTACGCCCGAGAAGCCGGTGAGCAAGCAGCGGGCGTACGTGGTCAGCCGGTCCAAGGGATTTCCCGATCCGGTAGCGCGGCTGGCGCAAGGCCCGGTGTGGTTGAAGGCCGATGTCGAGCGGTGGATTCAGGAGAACCGGCCGCCCCGGGTCAGCTGAGCCGCGTACCGTCGTGATCCCGCAGTGGCCATAATGTGGGAAGCTGCTCCCGAATTGCGAGACGGCCGGTCTATCGTCGGAGCATGTCAGCTGTATACACGCACGGTCATCACGAGTCGGTGCTGCGCTCCCACCGCTGGCGTACCGCCGAGAACTCGGCCGCGTACCTGCTGCCGCACCTGCGGCCCGGCCAGGCGTTGCTCGACATCGGCGCCGGTCCCGGCACCATCACCATGGACCTCGCCGCGCTCGTCGCTCCCGGCCGGGTCACCGCCACCGAGGTTACCGCCGAAGCGCTCTCCCTGTCCCGCGCCGAGGCGCAGGCCCGGGGCGTCACGACTGTCGACTTCACCACGGCCGACGTACACGATCTGCCCTTCCCCGACGACGCGTTCGACGTGGTCCACGCCCACCAGGTCCTCCAGCACGTCGGCGACCCGGTCCGCGCGCTCGCCGAGATGCGCCGCGTCTGCCGGCCCGGGGGAGTGGTCGCGGCACGCGACAGTGACTACGACCGCTTCGCCTGGCACCCCGCCGTACCCGAGCTCGACGAATGGCTCGCGCTCTACCGGGCGACCGCCCGCGCCAACGGCGGCGAACCGGATGCCGGTCGCCGCCTGCTCTCCTGGGCGCGGGCCGCGGGGTTCGGTGACGTCACGCCCGGCGCCTCCGCCTGGTGCTACGCCACCGACGAGGACCGCCGCTGGTGGGGGACCATGTGGTCGGAGCGCATCGTCGCCTCCGAGATGGCCCGGCAGATCCTCGCCGCCGGCACCGCCACCCCCGCCGACCTGCAACGCCTCTCCGCTGGCTGGCTCCGCTGGGCCGACACACCCGACGGCTGGTTCGCCATCCTGCACGGCGAGATCCTCTGCCGTCCCTGACTTGGACGGCGGATCGATTAACATGGATTATCGACGTGGGGCGTGACAAGCTGATTCGCATGGAGCTCGACGTCCGTCGGATGACCCTGCGCCTGTTGACGGTGTTCCGGAGTTCACAGCACTCCTACGACTCGACGGACACCTGCCTCGTCGCCGTCGTCCACGACGGCGTCACCGGCCTGGGTGAGGGCACACCGGCCTGGGCGCACGGCGAAACCGTCGAGCAGGTCGTCGCGGCGGTCGCCGAACACGGCAGAGACGTCCTCGGCCCGGACCTGTCCGATCCGGACTGGGTCCTGGACCGGGTGGCCGACTGGGACGGACCGGTCGGCGCGCGGATGGCACTCGACGGCGCGGTGCACGACTGGGTGGGCCGGTCCGCCGGCGTGCCGACATGGCAGTTGTACGGCGTACCGCGCACCATGCCCGAGCCGACCGGGTACACGATCGGGCTCGGCAGCGTCGCGCAGACCCTGGAGCTGGTCGCGAACGCGCCGCCGGTCGGCGCGTTCAAGATCAAGGTGCGCGGCGCCGAGGACCTCGACCGGCTGGCCGCCGTCCGCGCGGTCACCGACCTGCCGGTGCGGATCGACCCCAACGAGGCGTGGGACCTGCGGACCGCGCAGGAACTGACCCCGGCCCTGCGTGCCCTCGACATCCAGCTCGTCGAGCAGCCGTTCCCGAGAGACGCGGTCGAGGCGTACCGCCGCTACCGTGAGCTGCCCGACCGGCTGCCGGTCTTCCTGGACGAGGGCTGTACCGACGTGGACAGTGCCCGGGCAGCCGCCGGCCTGGCCGACGGGGTGGTGGTCAAGCTGGCCAAGTCCGGTGGGGTCCGGGCCACCCGACGGGTGATGGAGGCCGCCCGCCAGGCGGGTCTGTCGGTGATGCTCAGCTGCAACTGCGAGTCGGAACTCGCGTTGAGTCAGGCCGCCCTGCTGGCGCCGCTGGCCGACCGCATCGACATCGACAGCCAGTTCCTGCTGCGTGATCCCCCGTTCCGGGGCCTGGGCCTCGACCAGGGGCGGATCGTCCTCGGCGACGCCCCAGGGCTGGGTGTGCTGCCGTCCGACCAGCACGCCGTCGGCGTCGTCGACCCGTCGACCGGAGTCGGCGTCCGGTCCGGCGGCGGGTCGGCCGACTGATGACAGCACCGGCCACCCCCCGCGCGGCCGCAGACACCCGTCGCTGGCCGGCACCGGGCGGGCGCGCCTTCACCCGCGCCCAGTGGGCCGTGCTGATCGGCGGATTCCTGGTCAACGTCGGCTCGTTCTCGATCTATCCGTACCTGGCTGTGCTGCTGCGGGAACGCCTGGACGTGGGCATGGCGCAGGTCGGGGTGGTGCTCGGGTCGGCGACCCTGGTGCAGTTCGCCAGTGCTCCGGCGACCGCCGCGGTGGCCGAGCGGATCGGCCTGAAACGGTCCCTGGTCGCCGCGCTGCTGCTGTACAGCCTCGGTGGGGCGGCGTTCCTCGCGGGACAGCAGGTCCCGATGCTCACTGTCGTGGGCCTGCTGCTCATCTCCGGCGGCGGATCACTGTACTCGCCGGCGTACCGCAGCTATCTGCTGCACGACGTGGGCGACGAGCACCGACCCCGGCTGGTGTCGGCGGGCAACGCTGCAGGCAACCTCGGCATCGCGGTGGGGCCGGTGGTGGGGGCGTTGTTCGTGCACCGTCCGGCCGTGATGTTCGCTGCCGTGACGACGGTGTACGCCGGTGTGGCGCTCGGTCACGTCTTTCTCCGCCGGGAGCGGCGGGTCGCCGACGCACCACCGGTGGAGCCGTTCCGGCGGATGCTGCACGGGGTGGCGGTGCTGCCGTTCGTCGTCACCGCCGTGTCGTTCTACGTGCACATGCAGTTCTACCAGTACCTCTCCAGCTACGCCCAGGGCCGGATGGCGACCCTGTTGTTCGGGGCGGCGATGATGGGCTACTCGCTCGGCCTGGTGGTGGTACAGCCCATGGTCGCCGAGCGGGTGGGGAGGATGAGCTACCCGGCGGCGATGGCTATCGGATTCGGTGCCCTGGCGACCGGGATGGCCGCGTTCGCAGGTGGAAACGGTCCGGCGGTCGTCGGCGGGGTCGCCGCGATCAGCGTCGGCAGCGCCGTGTTGTTCCTCAAAAACGACCTCGAAGCGTTGGCGGGGTCGAGAAGGTCGGCGACGGTGGCCTTCGGTCAGCAACGGCTCGCGGTCGGGGTCGGTTCGTTCCTCAGCGGCGTCGCCGGGGGCAGTGTGTACGGGGCGTTCGAACGCGGCGGGTTCCTGCCCGGCTTCTGGCTGTTCGTCGCGGCCCAGTGCGTCGTCCTTCCGGTGCTGGTGCTCACTGTCGGGCGATGGCTGGGACGCCGCGTACCGCCGCAGGGTTCCTAGCCGCGCTCATCCGGCCGACGCGGTCCGGTCGGTTGCGGTCCGGTCAGTTCCTGGGCCGGCGGTGACGGCGGCGGGGCGCAGGTCCTGGCTGGCTGACGGCGGATGGGCACGTCGCGCCCACGGCATGGTCGACCAGGGCGGGGCCAGCTCGTCGAGAGAGGCGATCTCCACCGGCTCCAACGTCTCCATGTCGAGGGCTTCGCGGTGGCGGGCGAAGACCTTGTCGACGTACCGATGGCCGGTGTCGGCTCCGATCAGCAGATGCACCCGTTCCGGGTGGCGTCGGGCCTCCCACCGCGCTGCGAGGTACGCCGCGCCGGTGGAGAGGCCGGCGAAGACCGCATGAGACCGCATCAGCGCGATGGTGCCGGCCATGGCATGGCGGAAGCCGATCCAGTGCACCTGGTCGTACAGTTCGTGGCGGATGTTGTCGAAGGGGATTGCGCTGCCGATCCCGGCGATGATCGCGTCCGGATCCGGAAACTGTTCGCTGCCGAAGCTGACGCTGCCGAACGGTTGGACCCCCACGAGTCGGGTCGACGGCTCGTGGGAGCGAATCGGCTGGATCAGCCCGGCGCTGGACGCGCCGGTGCCGACGCTGGCGACGACGGTCAGCGGGACCTGGGGTACGGCGGCCCGGACGAGGGCCGCCAGTTCGGCGTAGCCGAGTCGGTGTAGCGGGTCGTGGTACTGGCGCATCCAGTGCATGCCGGGGTTGGCACCCAGCAACTCCTTTACCAGCGCCACCCGTCGGTGCTGGTCCAGTCGCAGATCGCTCTCGACGGGCATCTGGTGCACGGTGGCGCCGAGGATCTCCAGCTGCGACCGGATGGTCGGGGTCACCGTGGTCGAGGCGACGATGTGGCAGTGCAGTCCGTACCGGTGACAGGCCATGGCCAACGCGAGGGCGTAGATGCCGCTGGAGCTGTCGACGAGAGTGTCGCCGGGGCGGACGGTCCCCGCCGCCAGCAGCGCCCGTACCGCGCCGAGGGCGGCGTAGACCTTCAGAGTTTCGAACCGGGCCAGGACCATGGTGTCCGACAGGCGGATGAGGCTCGGTGCCTTGATGGCGTCGGTGACGTGCGAGTGCACCGGTGGCGGGGTCGTCGACGGGCCCGTGGACGGCATGGGCTGATCGCTCCTCTGACGTTTGTCGCATTGTCCCTGGTGGATGTGCGTGTCTTGGTGGAAGGCTCCTGTCGCTCCGGTGTGGAGGCGTGTCGAGTTGTTCTGCTGACAGGTTGGTCGCGCCGGAAGGCGGATTGGTTCCTGTGCTCTACCCCGTTGCGTGAGTGGTCAGTTTTCTTCGATCAACGGGGAACTTCCGTACATCGTCGAGCGACCTGTAAGGCGTCAGTCGTCGCGCGAGTTCGGAGCTGCCGATGGAGTGGTTTGCAGACGACGGGTTCTGGGTGGACTTCGCTGGCGCGTTGTTCGCCCCGCACCGTCAGCAGGAGGCCCGGAGCTGGGTGGCGACCTCTCCGCTGTTGGAGGTCACGGCTGGGACCAGCGTGCTCGACCTCGGCTGCGGTCCGGGCACCTACGCCGTCCCGCTCGCCGCACGCGGTGCCCGGGTCACCGGGGTGGACCTCAGCGCGGCGATGCTGGACCGTGCCGACCGGGCCAGTGCCCAGGCCGGCGTGCCGGTACGTCTGGTCCGTGCCGACATGCGGGAGTTCGTGGAACGGGACCGCTACGACCTGATCATCAGTATGTACACCTCGTTCGGGTACTTCACCGATCCGGCGCAGAATCAGCTCGTGCTGCGCAATGCCTGGCAGAGCCTGGTGCCGGGCGGTCGCCTGCTGCTGGACCTGTTCAGCAAGGAGATCTTCGCCCGGTGGGCGGGAACCCCGAAAATCGTCGAGGTGGACGGCGGATACCTGGTCATGCGGGATACCGTCCTGGACGACTGGACCCGGTTCCGCAGCGACTGGACCCTGATCCGGGGCGACACCGCCCGGCACGCGTACTTCGAACAGTTCGTCTACAGCGCCGCCGAGATCCGCGCCATGCTGGATACCGCCGGATTCACCGGCATCACCTGCTTTGGCGGCTTCGCCGGTGAACCGTACGACAATCACGCGCAGCGGCTGATCGTGCAGGCGAGCCGTCCCGTGCAGGCGACGCGTCCCCGGCGGGCCGAGGAGGCGGGGACGTGACCATCGTGTCGCTGGAGTCGCTGACGTTCGGCCTCACCCGGCTGCGTGACGCCGCCGCCGAGGGCGGACACCGGCTGTGCCTGCTCACCGGTGACCGGTCGGTCTACGCGTACGAACTCGACCGGCTCGGACCCGACGACGTGACGGTGATCGACGTCGACACCACCGATGTGGCCGCCTGTGCCGCCGCCCTTGACCGACTGCCCGACCTCGCCGGCCTGGTCAACTCGACCGATACGTGGATGTTGCCCGGGGCGACGTTGGCGGCCCGGTACGGCCTGGCCACGCTCGGGCCACAGATGGCGCGGAGATTACGGGACAAGGCGCAGGTCCGTACTTTGCTGCACCGGGCCGGGCTCAGCCGCGCCGACGCGCTCCGCGTGGAGCCCGCCGGAGAGGCGGTTGTCGGAGCGGTCGCGGCGACCGGCTACCCGGTGATCGTCAAGGACTCGGCGGGTACCTCGTCCCGGTCGGTGTGGCTGGTCCGCGACGACGCCGAACGCGACCGGACCGCCCGCCAGGTCGCCGACGCCGCCCTGATTGGTCGACACCTGGTGGTCGAACCGTACTTCCCGGGCCCGGTGTACAGCGCCGAGACCGTCAGCTGGCGCGGGCACACCAGACTGCTCGGGATCGCCGTGCACATCCACACCCCCGAGCCGGTCCGTCGGGAGGAGGCCGTCGCTTTTCCAGTCGCGCTCCCGCCGGCCGAGTCGGACCGGCTGGCGACCTGGATCGGCGAGGTCCTCGCCGCGGTCGGATTCACCGACGGCGTGGCACACACCGAGTTCGCCCACACTCCGGCCGGCCCGGAGGTCGTGGAGATCAACGGCCGGATCGCCGGCGCGGTCATCGGGGAGATGATGTGCCGGTCGCTCGGAGTGAACGTGTACGCCGCGGTGACCGACATCGCGCTCGGCCGCCGGCCCCGGCTGCTCGACGCCCCACTGGGCGCCGACCGTGGCTACGGCATGACGTTCCTGCACCCACCAGCGCCGGGCCGACTCGCCGGCTGGCGCGGACCCGAGCGGCTACCGCTGTTCCCCGGGGGCCCGGAGTTTTTTCCGACCGCCCAGGTCGGTGACCGGATCGTCCACCTCGCCGACCAACGCGGCTGCACCGCCCTGGTGATGGCCGAGGGGTCCACCGCCGAGATCGGCCTCTACCACTCGCTGGCCGCCGCCGGCACCGTCACCCACGAGATGCGACCGCTGGACTGAAGACCCGGACAGGAGCCCCATGAGCACGTACGGACCGGAGACCTACGGCGACCGCAACGCCGACGTCTACGACGAGTGGCACGCCGACCTTGACCCGACCGACGTCGTCGACTGCCTGGCCGACCTGATCGGGCACGGTCCGGTCGGCCCGGTCCTCGAACTGGCCGTCGGCACCGGCCGGGTCACGATCCCGTTGGCGGGTCGAGGAATCGATCTGCGGGGCATCGACGCTTCTGAGGCGATGGTGGCCCGCATGCGGGCCAAACCGGGCGGTGACCGGATTCCTGTCACCATCGGCGACATGGCCGACGTCGATCCCGGCACCGACGATCAGTTCGCCATGGTGTTCGTCGTCTTCACCACCTTCTTCTTCCTGATGACCCAGGAGGACCAGGTACGGTGCTTCGCCAACGTCGCCCGGCGGCTGCTGCCCGGCGGGCTGTTCGTGCTGGAGTGTCTGGTGCCCGACCTCGCCCGCTACCAGCGGCAGCAGAGCGTCGACGCCCACCGCGTCGACCACGACCACGTCCGCCTGGTCGCGGTCCGCCACGACCCCGTCGACCAGCGTTTCGACGGACAGCACATCCTGATCAGCAACGACGGCATGCGGCTTGCCCCGGTGTCGATGCGCTACGCCTGGCCCTCCGAACTCGACCTGATGGCCCGCCTCGCCGGCCTGCGCCGTCGACACCGGTGGGGTGGCTGGCGTCGGCAGCCCTACCTCGGCACCGGCACCCACGTCACCGTCTACGACAAGCCGGCCGGGCCGGACGCGTGACGTCAAGACCGGTCGGTGCCGCCGAGGTCGATGGCGGGGGTCGCCGCGAGCAACGCCCGGGTGTACGGGTGGCGCGGGTCGCCGGTGACCTGCCCGGTCGGTCCCTGTTCGACGATGCGGCCGTGCCGCATGACCGCGACGCGGTTGGCGAGTTGCCGGACGACGGCGAGGTCGTGGGAGATGAACAGGCAGGCCAGACCGAGCCGGTCGCGCAGATCGCACAGCAGATTGAGGATCTTCGCCTGCACCGATACGTCGAGCGCGGTGACGGGTTCGTCGCACACCAGCAAGCGTGGTCCCAGCGCCAGCGCGCGGGCGATCGCCACCCGTTGCTGCTGACCGCCGGACAGCTGCCGGGGCCGGCGTCCGCCGACCGCAGGACCGAGCCCGACGAGGTCGAGCAGCTCGTCCACCCGTGCGGCGCGGGACCGGCCGTTGCCGATCCGGTGGATGTGCAGTGGCTCGGCGAGGGCCTGGCGCACCGTCTGAGCGGGGCTGAGGGTCAGGTACGGGTCCTGGAACACCATCTGGACCTGTCGCCGGTGTGCCCGCAGCGCGCGACCGCGCAGGGCGTGGACGTCGGCGCCGTCGAACCGCACCGATCCGGCCCGGGGCCGGTGCAGTCCGGTGACCACGCGGGCGAGGGTCGTCTTGCCGCAGCCCGATTCGCCGACGAGCCCGACGATCTCGCTGGCGGCGACCCGGAGCGTGACGTCCTCGACCACACTCTGCCGGCCCCGGCCGTACCGCCGGGGGTGGTCGGCGGTGAGCTGTTCGATCTGCAGCATCGGTCAGCCTCCGTCCAGATCGCCGAGTGCCAGAAGGGGCGGCGACGCTCCGGCCGCACGGGTACGGGGGCACGCCGACCGGTGCGCCGGGCCGGGTTCCACCGGCAGCAGAGTCGGCTGCTCGTGCCCACATCCGGCTACGGCGATCGGACACCGGGGAGCGAACGCGCAACCTGACGCGTCGTCCGGCCCGGCACCGGAGCGTCCCGGCATGGTGCGGAACCGGGTGCCCGGTGCCACACCGGGACGCGGCACGGCGTCGAGCAGACCCCGGGTGTACGGATGGTCGGGGTGACGGACCACGGAGTCGAGCGGCCCGTACTCCACGATCCGGCCGGCGTACATCACGGCCACGGCGTCGGCCAGCCGGGTGACCACCGCCAGGTCGTGGCTGACGACGACCATGGCCATGCGCAACTCGTCGTGGAGCTGCCCGAGCAGGTCGAGCAGCCGTGCCTGGACGGTGACGTCGAGCGCGGAGGTCGGTTCGTCGGCGACGAGCAGCTCCGGCTCACCCGCGATCGCGACGGCGATCTGGACCCGTTGCCGCATTCCGCCGGAGAGCTGGTGGGGATACTGGCCGGCGACCGTCGCCGGGTCGGGCAGACCGGCCAGGCGCAGCAGCTCCTCGCTGATCCGGCGGACCGCGGATCGCCGACCCCGGCCGCCCGCGTTGCGGACCGCCTCGTCGACGTGCGCACCGATGCTGCGCAGCGGATCGAATACGGCGAGACTGTCCTGGAAGACCACCCCGACCCGGCGGCCGTTGACGTGGCGGCGTTGCTGAACAGTGAGTCCGACGAGTTCACGTGCCTCGGATCCGGTCCGCAGCAGCGCGGAACCGGTGACGAACGCGTCCGGGTCCAGCAGACCGAACGGCGCCAACGCCGAGGTGGTCTTGCCGCTGCCGGACTCGCCGACGATCGCCAGCGTCTCGCCGCGGCGTACCGCGTAGGAGACGTCGGCGACGGCGCGTCGGATGCCGCCGTCGCGTGGATAGGCGACGGACAGGTGGCGCACCCGCAGCAGCATGTCGTCGTCGACCGTGGTCCTCGACTCGGCTGATCTCCTCGACTCGGCTGTGGCCGGCGTTCCGGGTGCCGGTCGCCGGGGGCGCGGCAAGCGCAGCCGGGACGGAAGGACCCAGCGCAGCACCGACGGCCGTTCGTCGCCGACCGCCAGCCGTTCGCCGAGCAGGTTGCTCGCGAACACGACGGCGGTGATCGCAATGCCGGGCGGGTAGGCCAGCCACCAGGCCGAGGCCAGGTAGGGCCGGCCTTCGATGAGCATCTGGCCCCACTCCGCCTGCGGTGGTGGGATGCCGAGGCCGAGAAAACTCAGCGTGGCGACGCCGAGCACGATGGAGCCGACGTCGGTGCTGGCGTAGACCAGGCACGGGGCGAGGGCGGGCGGCAGCAGATGACGGCCGATGACGCGCACCGGGCCGGCGCCGAGCAGCCGTAGCGCGTCCAGGTGCGGGCTGGCCCGTAGACCCGCGACGCGGGCGCGGGCGATCCGGGCATAGGGGGCCCACGCCCACAGCGACATCGCGACGACGAGATTCTCCACACCGGGGCCACGTATGCCGATGACCGCCAGCGCCACCAGCATTCCCGGCAACGAGACCGCCATGTCGACGATCCGGGCGACGATCCGGTCGACCCAGCCCCCAAGGTATCCGGCGACGGTGCCGGCGAGCACCCCGACGGTCATCGAGACCGCCAGGACCGCCGCCGTGACGGCGAGTGAGATTCGTGCGCCGTGCAGGAGTCGGCTGAGCTGGTCGCGGCCGAGCTGGTCAGTGCCGAGCGGATGGTCCGCCGATGGTGGCAGCAGGCTGGCCGCCAGATCGTTGGCCGCCGGGTCGGCCGGTGCCAGCGCCGGTGCCAGCAGCCCCACGACCGCGAACCCGGCCAACGGCAGGCCGACCAGCGCCGTCCGGACCGGCGCGGGGATCTTCCGCCTACCGCGTACGACCGTCATCCGGTCTCCGACTTGGCCCGGTGCGGGTGCCCGCCGCCCCGACTCCACGAGGACGCCGTGACGTCGGTGTTGACACCGGAGGTCCGACGGGACCGGGGATCAACGAGGACCTGCGCGACGTCGGCGAGCCGGTTGGCCAGGATGAAGCCTCCGCCGAGCACGAGCGCGCTGGCCTGCAGAGCTGGGACGTCCCGGGTGGCGGCCGCGTGGACGAAGTACGCCCCGAGACCGGGCCAGCCGAAGATCTGTTCCACCACGACCGTGCCGACCAGCAGGCCGCCGACGATCATCCCGGCGACGGACAGGATCGGCCCGGCCGCGTTCGGCAGCCCGTCGCGAAGCACGATCGACAGTGGCCCGCTGCCCCGGGCCATCGCCGCCAGTACGTACGGCCGGTCGATCGCTTCTCGTAACGTGACCGCCACCACCCGGCTGAGCACTCCGGCCGCCGGCAGCCCGAGCACCGCCATCGGCATCACCCAGGTCGAGGGACCGGCCATGCCTGACGTCGGCACCAGTTGCCACCGTAGGGCCAGCAGCAGAACCAGGAGGTAGCTCAGCCAGAACGCCGGAACCGACGTCGCCAGCAGCGCCCCGACCCGCAGGACCCCGCGCAGCGGCCCCCGCCCGGCCACCGCCCCGGCGACTCCGACGGTCATCCCGACCACGACGGCCACCACGACCGATCCCGCCACCAGGCCCGCCGTCACGGTCAGCCGGTCGGCGATCTCGGGGCCGATCGGCAGATTCGTCCGCAGCGACAGTCCGAAGTCGCCGGTGCTCGCGTCAGCCAGCCAGCGCAGGTACCGTACCGGGGCGGGAGCGTCCAGCCCCAGTTCGGAGCGGACGGCCTCGACCTGCTCTGGCGTCGCCGGCCGGCCGGCCCGGGTGGCCGCCAGCACTGCGGCGGGATCGCCACGGGCCAGCAGCACCAGCGCGAACGTTCCGGCCGACAGCGCGAGCAGCACACCGACGGTGTCGACGGTCCACCGTAAGAGGTGGCCGTCGACGGACCGTGGCCGCAGGGACGCGCTCACCCGACGGTGACCCCGGTCAGTTCGAGATCCACGTCGGTGGGCGGCACCGCGAAGCCGTTCACCTCGTCGCGCACCGCCCAGAGCCGGGGCCGGTACACCAACGGGACGAACCCGGTGTCGGCGGCCACCGCCTCGTAGAGGTCCTGATAGGCCTCGGTGCGAGCGGCTGGGTCGGCGGCGAACAGCGCCTTGTCGACCAGGTCCTCGATGGTCGGCGTCACCCACAGTGGCGCCCGCGCCCCGTTGGTGAACAGGGACACGACCGAGCTGGACGGGTCGTACGGTGCGCCGAGGGTCTCGAAGAAGGTCAGATCGTACCTGCCTTCGGCGCGTTCGTCGTAGTAGACGGCGGCATCGACCGGGACCAGTTCCACGCCGATCCCCACCTCCTGCAGGGCGTCGGCGATCGCGGCGGCCATGGTGCGCGGATCGAGCTGCCCCTCTGCCGGTGCGGCGGGAATGAGCAGCCGCAACGACAGCGGCTCCCCGTCGCGGGTCCGGATCTCCCCTTCGCGGAGGTAGCCGGCGGCGTCGAGTACCTCCTCTGCGGCAGCCCGGTCGAAGGCGACCGGCAGATCCGTCCCGGAGTCCGGCACGTTCGGCGGGAACACCCGGCGGGCCGGTTCCGCATGGCCCAGGAACAACGCGGTCGCCAGGGCCTCGGTGTCGATCGCCCGGCTGACGGCTTCCCGCACCGCCCGGTCGCCGGCGGGGCCTTCGGGGTTGAACCCGAGCAGGATCGAGACGTCGGCCGCGCCGGTGAGCAGTCGTACGCCGGCCCGCTCGCGCAAGGACTGCGCCTCTACCGGCGTGATCGGGGCCAGGTAGGCACCGCCGATCAGATCGATCTCCCCGTTGGTGAGCGCGTCGACGCGGGCCTGCGAATCTGGGATCACCTTGAACTCGAGCCGCTCCAGACTCGGCTTCGGCCCCCAGTAGTCGTCGTTGCGCTCCAGCACTGTGCCGGTGGCGCCGTTGGACACCAGTATCCACGCTCCGGTACCTACCGGGTCCTGAAAGGTGCCGTCGGTGCCGGCGGACTGCGGGCTGAGTAGCCGGACGGGACGGACGATCGACATCTCCTGCAGCAGCGGCTCGTACGGTTCGGACAGGGTGAGTACGACGGTGTCCGGGTCCGGGGCGTCCACAGCGGAGACGATCTGCGAGGCCCGGAAGAACGAGAAGCGTTCGTTGCCCACCCACCGGTCGAAGTTCCACTTGACGGCCGCGGCGTCGACCGGCGTTCCGTCGGTGAAGTGCACGTCGTCGCGTAGGTCGAAGCTCACCTGCCGGCCGTCCGGTGTCACCGTCCAGGACTCGGCCAGGCCCGGCTCCAGCTGCCCGTCCTCGCCGTAGCTGACCAGCGGCTCGTAGATGGCGTCGAGGAGCAAGAAGTTGCCGGTGAACGCGTGCGGGTCCAGTGCACCCGACTCGGTGCCCAACCCGATCCGCAACGTCGTCGAGGTGGTGCCACCACCGGAGTCCGCGCTGCAGGCTGTGGTGAGTCCGATCGACGCGGCGAGGACGGCGGCAAGCATGCGGGGTCGCGGCACGAGGACTCCAGATAGATGTAGGTCGATAATACGTCCTGGCGTTCGATAGGAGTAGTCGGCGCGATGGCCTCGCTGGTTCCCGGCACACTCGTGCCGATGTTGCGGGCCGGTGGACAGTCGGTGCCGGATCGTCGTAAGCCCGGGCGACGGCGAGGACGACGGCGAGCAGTTCGGCGGGCGGGAGCGTGTCGTCGACCCGGCCGGCGGCCTGGGCCTCGGCCAGGGCGGCCAGCTTGCGTCGCGTCGTCTGGTGGTTCTGCTCCATCCGGGCGAGCTCGCCGGGACGTTCGAGGGTGTGCCACTGCAGCAGTCGGAGCAGGTCCGGGTGCGCGACGCCGAAGTCGAAACCGAGTGGCCCGCCATCGCCGGCCAGCATCTCCTCGCCACCTCGGGGCACGGCCCGTACGCCGATCAGGTCGCACTCGGCGCGGTCATCCTCGCGGTCGAGGACGGCGGCCCGGCATCGCCGCCGTCGGTGGTCGCCGCCGCCGTCGCCAGAGCGGTCCGTGCTCGCCGGCCACGGACCCGCTACCCCGTCGGCCGTGGCGCGAAGGTGATCCTGGCGGCCCGGCGAATTTTGCCCGACCGTGGCTTCGACTGCTTCATCCGTACCATGCTGCGCACCCTCGCCCGGGTCGTCGCCAGGCGCGACACCGGCCAGGGCCGGCTCGTCGGAAATCGCGCCTGAATCGCGCAACTTCAAGGAACACTGTCGATGCTGCCGGTGCCACGATCACCGGATGAGCTTCGTCGTGCCCGTCGACCGCTGGACCCTCGCCCGGACGGCGCTGAGTGTCTCCTCCGACCGATTCCGATCACTGCTGACAGTCGACAGTGAGCCGGAGGCGATGGCGACCCGCGACTGGACGGTGTCGGACACCGCCGCGCATGTGGTGAGTATCGCGATGCTGTACGTCACCCTCGTCGAGGGTGACGAGCCGCCGCTGCAGATCCCCGACATCCGTGCGGCCCTGTCCGCCGCGAACGTCGACACCGTCGCCGACGTCAACGATTACGTGCTGCGGCACTTCACCGAACGCGACCCGGCTCGCCTCGCCGAGCTGCTCGGCGAGGCGACCGACGCGGTCCTCGCGGCGACCACCCGGCTGCCGCCGGAGAAGACCGTCCAGTGGCTGGGTGACGCGCGGGTGCCGATCGCCGGCATGGTGGCGCACCTGGTCAACGAACTGCTGGTGCACGGCTGGGACATCGCCCGGGTGTTGCGCCGCCCCTGGTCGATGCCCGACGACTACGCGTCGCTGTACTTCGACCAGTTCTTTCTCGGCATGCTGCACCACGACTACGGCGTCCTGCTGGACACCTCGCGGGCAATGCCGAAACGGCCGATCGCGGTGCAGTTCCGTTCCGCGTACACCCCGACCGCGACCGTCGTGCTCGGTGACGGACGGATCCGGCTCACCCCACCGGACGATCCGGTCGACGTTCGGCTGCGGTTCCGTCCGGCCCGGTTCAACCTGATGCTGTTCGGTCGGACCGGTCCCGCCGTCGCCGCGATGCGTCGCGACGTCGTCGTCGGCGGGCCGCGACCGTGGCGCCTGCCCGCCTTCCTGCGTGTCGTTCACATGCCGAACGCGCGCTACGCTCCCGCCGCACCGTAGGTTGGGCCGCACCGGGCGGCATCTGTCGGCGGGGTGTGGCAGCATCGCGCGGGTGACCGGCAGCATGAGACAGGAGCAGCACCTGGGCGACCTGGCGCTGCTGCGCCGGGTGCGCGACCGGATCGACCGGGAGTACGCCCGGCCACTCGACGTCGAGGCCCTGGCCCGTGGCGTGCACATGTCGGCCGGGCACCTCAGCCGCGAGTTCCGGCGCGCGTACGGCGAGTCGCCGTACGCGTACCTGATGACCCGGCGCATCGAACGCGCGATGGCGCTGCTGCGCCGGGGCGACCTGAGCGTCACCGACGTCTGTTTCGCGGTCGGCTGTTCCTCGTTGGGCACCTTCAGCACCCGGTTCACCGAGCTGGTCGGCGTCCCGCCCAGCGTCTACCGGCGCCGGGCCGGCTCCGCCCGCCCGGAGATGCCCGCCTGCCTGGCAAAACAGGTCACCAGACCGATCAGGAATCGAGAAGCACGGGCCCCGGCGGCGCGACTAGCGTGACCGCCATGGACATCACGATTCACTCCAGCTTCCTGCCGCACGCCGACGCCGCCGCCGCGTTGGCCTTCTGGCGCGACCTGCTCGGCTTCGAGCTGCGCCTCGACGTCGGCTACGACGGAATGCGCTGGCTCACTGTCGGCCCGGTTGACCAGCCCGGCACCGCGATCGTGCTGCACCCGCCGGGTGTCGACCCCGGCATCACCGACGACGAGCGCCGTACCATCACCGAGATGATGGCCAAGGGCACCTATGCCGGCATCCTGTTGGCCACCAGCGACCTCGACGGGGTCTTCGATCGGCTGCAGGCCGGCGACGCGGACATCGTCCAGGAGCCAACCGAGCAGCCGTACGGGGTCCGCGACTGCGCCGTGCGGGACCCCGCCGGCAACCTGATCCGCATCCAGCAGACTCGATAGATTGGGAATCCGATGAGCAGGGCCACCGCGTCGGGGGAGCGGCCGTCCACCCCGCACCCCGCCGACAGTCACGACCTGATCCGGGTGCACGGCGCGCGGGTGAACAACCTCAAGGACGTCAGCGTCGAGATCCCGAAACGCCGGCTGACGGTGTTCACCGGGGTCTCCGGTTCGGGCAAGAGTTCGCTGGTGTTCGGCACGGTCGCCGCCGAGTCGCAGCGCCTGATCAACGAGACGTACAGCGCCTTCGTGCAGGGGTTCATGCCGACGCTGGCCCGGCCCGAGGTCGACGTGCTCGACGGGCTGACCACGGCGATCATCGTCGACCAGGAGCGGATGGGCGGTGATCCGCGGTCCACGGTCGGCACCGCCACCGACGCCAACGCGATGCTGCGGATCCTGTTCAGCCGGCTCGGGCAGCCGTACGTCGGCCCGCCCAACGCGTTCTCCTTCAACCTCGCCTCGGTGCGGGCCAGCGGGGCGATCACCGTCGAACGCGGCGCCAGCAAGTCCACCAAGCAGACCTTCACCCGGCTGGGCGGCATGTGCCCGCGCTGCGAGGGCCGGGGGTCGGTCACCGACTTCGACCTGACCGCGCTGTACGACGACAGCAAATCGCTCAACGAGGGCGCGCTGACCATCCCCGGCTACAGCGTCGACGGCTGGTACGGGCGAATCTTCAGCGGCTGCGGCTTTTTCGACCCGGACAAACCAATCCGTAACTTCACCAAGTCGCAGCTGCACGACCTGCTCTACAAGGAGCCGACCCGGATCAAGGTCGACAACATCAACGTGACGTACGAGGGCCTGATCCCGCGGATTCAGAAGTCGTTCCTGGCCAAGGACGTCGACGCGATGCAGCCGCACATCCGGTCCTTCGTGCAACGGGCAATCACCTTCACCACCTGCCCGGACTGCGCCGGCACCCGGCTGAACGAGGCGGCCCGGTCGTCGAAGATCAACGGGATCAACATCGCCGACGCCTGCGCGATGCAGATCAGCGACCTCGCCGAGTGGGTCCAGGATCTGGCCGAGCCGTCGGTCGCCCCGCTGCTGGCCGCGCTGCGGCACACCCTCGACTCGTTCGTCGAGATCGGCCTCGGCTACCTCTCCCTGGACCGCCCAGCGGGCACCCTGTCCGGCGGCGAGGCGCAGCGCACCAAGATGATCCGGCATCTCGGGTCGTCGTTGACCGACGTCACCTACGTCTTCGACGAGCCGACCATCGGGCTGCACCCGCACGACATCACCCGGATGAACAACCTGCTGCTGCGGCTGCGGGACAAGGGCAACACGGTGCTGGTCGTCGAGCACAAGCCGGAGACGATTGCGATCGCCGACCACGTCGTCGACCTCGGTCCCGGTGCGGGCACCGCCGGCGGCGAGGTGATGTTCGAAGGCACCGTGGACGGGCTGCGGGCCAGCGTCACCGTCACCGGCCGCCACCTTGACGACCGGGCCAGCCTGAAGAAGTCGGTCCGCGAGCCCACCGGCACGCTGAAGATCCGTGGCGCGAACGCCAACAATCTGCGCGACGTCGACGTCGACATCCCGCTCGGTGTGCTGGTCGTGGTGACCGGGGTCGCCGGCTCCGGCAAGAGCTCGCTGCTGCACGGGTCGACCCCGGCCGACGCGGGGGTGGTGTCGATCGACCAGACCGGCATCCGTGGCTCACGGCGCAGCAACCCGGCGACGTACACCGGGCTGCTCGACCCGATCCGCAAGGCGTTCGCGAAGGCCAACGGGGTCAAGCCGGCGCTGTTCAGCGCCAACTCCGAAGGCGCCTGCCCGACCTGCAACGGTGCCGGGGTCATCTACACCGACCTGGCGATGATGGCCGGTGTCGCCACCGTCTGCGAGGACTGCGAGGGCCGGCGGTTCCAGGCGGCGGTGCTGAAGTACCACCTCGGGGGCCGGGACATCAGCGAGGTGCTGGCGATGTCGGTGACCGAGGCCGAGGAGTTCTTCGCGGCCGGCGACGCCCGCACCCCGGCCGCGCACGCCGTACTGCGGCGGCTCGCCGACGTCGGGCTCGGCTACCTCACCCTCGGCCAGCCGCTGACCGCTCTGTCCGGTGGTGAGCGGCAGCGGCTCAAGCTGGCCACCCACATGGCGGAGAAGGGCGGCGTCTACGTCCTCGACGAGCCGACCACCGGTCTGCACCTGGCCGACGTCGAGCAGCTGCTCGGCCTGCTCGACCGGCTGGTCGACGCCGGCAAGTCGGTGATCGTCATCGAGCACCACCAGGCGGTCATGGCGCACGCCGACTGGATCATCGATCTGGGGCCGGGTGCCGGTCACGACGGTGGTCGGATCGTCTTCGAGGGCACCCCGGCCGACCTGGTCGCGGCCCGTTCGACGCTGACCGGCGAGCACCTCGCCGCCTACGTCGGTGGCTGAGCCCCGGCGTGGTCCGGTTCAACTCGGTCGAGTTCGGCGCGGACGCCGCGGGCGGTCGGGCCGGTCGCGGTGACCAGCATCGCCGGCCCGCCGGCCAGCGGCAGCCGGGCCGCGCCGGGGCCGAGCGGGGCGGCCGCCGCCGGCCCGCCGGCCGCCCACTCCGGCCGGACCACCAGCACCGAACCGGTCGCCTTCGCCCCGGCGAGCACCGCCGGCCCGGCCCAGCCGTCGGCGCGCGGCCCCACCGCCAGGTCGGTACGCAGCACCGTGCGGCCCGCGTACCGGACGGTGGTGTCGATCCGGGCGTCGCCGGACGGCTCGCCGTCGCGCCCGCAGACCAGCTCCTCCCGCCATACCAGGGCCGCGCCGTCGGCCAGCTCCACCACCGACCGGGACAGGTGGTGGCAGCCGGCGGCGGCGATCAGCGGCTCCGGCAGCCAGCGCAGCTCGCCGCCGGTCGCAACCCGGACCAGCATCTCCAGCGTCGACTGCCGGCCGCCGGGTCCGGGCAACGCCAGCGACGCCGCGACAGTACGCAGACGCACCCGCGCCCCCGGCCCGACCTCGATGTCCAGCCGCAGGTCGTCGCCGCCGAGCGGGCCGGCCGCCGCGCCGACCAGATGCACCTGGACCTCGCCGTTGTCGGCGGCGGCCGCTGCCGGGCCGGTGCGGCGCAGTACCAGCGGCGGCTCGCCGCGCAGGCAGACCAGCCGGGTACGCCCGGCGGCGTCGACCTCGGCGACCAGCCGGGCGTGGGCCCGCATCAGCCGGCGACCTCCGCCGGGGTCTGGGCGCGGGTCCGCAGCAGCCCCCGGATCCAGTCGGCCACCGGCGTCGCCGTGCGGTCCCGCACCAGCGACAGGAACACCGTCGGCAGCTCGCCCCGGCGGGCGGCGGCGTCGCGCTCCATCACCGACAGGTCGGCGTTGACCAGCGGCGCCAGGTCCGTCTTGTTGATCACCAGCAGGTCGGCGGTGCTCACTCCCGGCCCGCCCTTACGGGGCACCTTGTCGCCGCCGGCCACGTCCACCACGAAGATCTGCCGATCGATCAGGCCCCGACTGAACGTGGCGGTCAGGTTGTCCCCGCCGCTCTCCAGCAGCACCAGATCGAGGGCGCCCAACTGGTCGGACAGGTCCTCGATGGCGTCGAGGTTGGCGGAGATGTCGTCGCGGATCGCGGTGTGCGGGCAGCAGCCGGTCTCCACCGCCCGGACCCGCTCCGCCGGCAGTACGCCGTTGCGCAGCAGGAAGTCGGCGTCCTCGGTGGTGTAGATGTCGTTGGTGACCACGGCCAGCCGCAGTTCGTCGGCGAGCGCCCGGCACAGCGCGGCGACCAGCGCGGTCTTGCCGGAGCCGACCGGACCGCCGATGCCGATCCGCAGTGCGGGGGAGCCGTCCGGCAGCCGGGGCGGGTGCGGGTCGACCCCCGGATCAGGATGAGTGTGTGGTACCTCCCCGTCGGTGTGCGCGTGCGGTTCGGCGGACCCGCCGTGGACGTGGTTGTGTGGTTCAGGACGCAAAGAGACGCACCTCCCAGGTGGCGTGGTGTTCGGCGTCGACCTCCGGGACCGGGGCCGAGCCGGCAGGCAGGTCGTCGACCGGCCGGTCGGCCAGGGCGGCCGCCCCGGCGGCGACCGCGTCGATGTCCGGCGCGAGCCGGGCGAGCAGGCCGTGCACCGCGTACGGGTCGAGGCCGAGCAGTCGCACGGCGGCGCTGGCCGGTCCGGTGACGGTGGTGTACGCGGCCGCCAGCGCCGCCTCGGCCGGGCCGAGGCCGGCGGCGGCGGCGACCACGCCGAGCGCGACCGGCTGGTGCCGGTCCCGGGGTCCGCCCGCCGGCAGCGCCCAGATGCCGCGTCCGGCGCGCAGCAACGCCCGACCCTGGGCCCGCGACGCGCGGCGCACCGCGGGTGACGGGGTGCGGGCGTCGATGCCTTCGTCGAGCGCGTCCAGCCGGCCAGGGTCGGCCCCGGCGGCGGTCGCCCCGGCGGCGGTCGCGGCTGTTGCAGCCGCGGCGGCGAACGCGGCGGCGGTACGTCCACCGGTGGTGAGCCGGCCGGTCAGGTACGCCGCCACGCCGGCCAGGTCGCGGACCCGACCGGCGACGACGGCCGCCTCCAGCCCGCTGGAGTGGGCGTGCCCGCCGGCCGGCAGCCGGCCGTCGGCCAGCACCAGCAGCGTGGCAAGCCCACTCATCGGCGGGTCCGGACGGGACACGTCATCATCGGCCGGTCGTCAGAACAGGAAGTAGCGCTGCGCCATCGGCAGCTCCGTCGCCGGGGCCGGCTCGACCGTCTCCCCGTCGATGCGCACCGTGAACGTGTCCGCATCGATCTCGATCCGCGGGGTCGCGTCGTTCAGCGGCATGTCCGCCTTGCCCCGCCGCCGGGTGTCAGCGACCGGGGCGAGCCGGCGACGGATGCCGAGCCGGTCACCGAGCAGCGCGTCGATCGCCGCCGGCGCGACGAACGCCAGGCTGGTCGCGGCCGGCACGGCGCCGTACGCGCCGAACATCGGCCTCGGCAGCATCGGCTGCGGGGTCGGGATGGACGCGTTCGCGTCGCCCATCTGCGCCCAGGCGATCATGCCGCCCTTGATCACCAGATGCGGCCGTACGCCGAAGAACGCCGGATCCCACAGCACCAGGTCGGCCAGCTTGCCCGGCTCGACCGAGCCGATCTCGCCCTCGACGCCGTGCGCCACCGCCGGGCAGATCGTGTACTTGGCGACGTACCGCCGGGCCCGCATGTTGTCGGCCGGCCCGTCGCCGGGCAGCGACCCACGTCGGGCCTTCATCACGTGCGCGGTCTGCCAGGTCCGCATGATCACTTCGCCGATGCGGCCCATCGCCTGCGAGTCGGAGCCGATCATCGAGATGGCGCCGAGGTCGTGCAGGATGTCCTCGCCGGCCATCGTGCTGGGCCGGATCCGGCTCTCGGCGAACGCCAGGTCCTCCGGCACGCTCGGGTTCAGATGGTGGCAGACCATCAGCATGTCGAGGTGCTCGTCGAGGGTGTTGACGGTGTGCGGGCGGGTCGGGTTGGTCGACGACGGCAGCACGTTCGGCTCGGCCGCGACCCGCATGATGTCCGGCGCGTGCCCGCCGCCGGCGCCTTCGGTGTGGTACGCGTGGATCGACCGGCCGGCGATCGCGGCCAGGGTGGACTCCACGTACCCGGCTTCGTTGAGGGTGTCGGTGTGGATCGCCACCTGCACGCCGGAGGCGTCGGCGACCCGCAGGCAGGCGTCGATCGCGGCCGGGGTGGTGCCCCAGTCCTCGTGCAGCTTGAACCCGCCGGCACCGCCGCGCAGCTGTTCCCACATGGCTTCTTCGCTGACCGTGTTGCCCTTGCCGAGCAGCAGCACGTTGACCGGCCACGGGTCGAGCGCGGCGAGCATCATGCCCAGGTGCCACGGACCGGGGGTGACCGTGGTCGCCTTGCTGCCCTCGGCCGGCCCGGTGCCGCCGCCCATGATGGTGGTGATCCCGCTCGCGAGGGCGGTTTCCAGCAGCTGCGGGCAGATCAGGTGTACGTGGCTGTCGATCGCCCCGGCGGTGAGGATCTTGCCGTTGCCGGCGATGATCTCGGTGCCCGGTCCGATCACCAGGTCGGGGTGCACCCCGTCCATCGTGTCCGGGTTGCCGGCCTTGCCGATCGCCACGATCCGGCCGTCGCGGAGGCCGACGTCGGCCTTGACGACGCCCCAGTGGTCCAGCACCACCGCGCCGGTGATCACCGTGTCGGGTGCCCCTTCGGCCCGGGTGGCCCGGGACTGGCCCATCGACTCGCGGATCACCTTGCCGCCGCCGAAGACCACCTCGTCGCCGTACGCCGGGGTGCCGTCGACGCCGGGCGGCGCGCAACGGTCCTCCTCGACCTCGATCAGCAGGTTGGTGTCGGCCAGCCGGATCCGGTCACCGGTGGTCGGGCCGAGTAGGGCGGCGTACCGCCGTCGGTCCAGGGTGCTCACGCCGTGTCTCCCGTCTCGCCGGTGCCCGCCTGGTCGGCCGGGCCGCGCCCGGTGCCCGCAGCGTCGGCCGGGGCGCGTCCGTCCAGCTCGCCGGCGCATTCGCCGCGCAGCCCGGCGACGATCCGTCGGCCGCCGAACGGCACCAGGGTGACCTCCCGGTCGACGCCGGGCTCGAAGCGCACCGAGGTGCCGGCCGGCACCGCCAGCCGGTGCCCCCACGCGGCGGACCGGTCGAAGTCCAACGCCGGGTTGGCCTCGGCGAAGTGGTAGTGCGAGCCGACCTGCACCGGCCGGTCGCCGGTGTTGACCACCGGCAGGGTCAGCACCGGACGGCCTGGATGGAGGGTGACCGGCCCGTCGCCGGGGATCAGCTCACCGGGAACGACTGTGCCGCCGTCGGTGCCCGACGGCGCGGAAGGTGCAGTCAATCTCGCTCCTAGGAGATCGGCTCGTGTACGGTGACCAGCTTCGTCCCGTCAGGGAAGGTGGCTTCCACCTGCACCTCGGGGAGCATCTCCGGCACTCCGTCGAGCACGTCCTCGCGGCCGAGTACGGTGCGCCCGGCCTCCATCAGCTCCGCCACGCTGCGGCCGTCCCGGGCACCTTCCAACAGGAAGGCGGTGATCACCGCGGTCGCCTCCGGGTGGTTGAGCCGGATGCCCCTCTCACGGCGCTTCCAGGCCACGTCGGCTGCGACGTGGATGAGCAGTCGCTCCTGCTCGTGCCGGGTGAGAAACAAGCCGGACCTCCATGAGCGATCGAGACCTGGGTCGTGGCAGATGCTGGCATTCTGACATTTCAATCACGTTACGTACGCGTATCGGGCTCACTGGGTCGGCGGCGGGACCTGCGGCGGTGGGCGGCGGCGGTCATTCGTGCAGGGCAGCGTCCACCAGGATCGCTACCCCGTCCGGCAACTGGCACTGGACCTGGATTTCCAGCTCCTGCATGCCCTCGACGACCGCGCTGATCGGGCCCGGCTGCTCGGCGGTCGCCTGATACTGCCTGCCGCCGACGTCCCACACCAGGCCACCGTCACGGGCACGTTCGCCAACCAGGACCTCGACGTGCATCTGGGCCTCCGGTTGGCTGTCGAAATGTGGCCGAACAGTCGCCTGAAAGGTGTCGAATCGGCCGAGAAGTTGATAGGTGACCTTTGTGATCTTGTCATTGCTCTGGTTGCTCGGGCATTTGATCACGATTGCGCGCTCGAATCCGGCGCTCTCCCGTAGCTCCCGTGGAAGTTCCACCAAATTGGTGGTGCCAGCGTGGGCTTGGAGTGCGGAAAGATATTCGACCCTGGTCGTGCCTGGGGAGTTGCCTTGGGTGGCGTCGGGCGACGTGGCCGCCGGCACCGTCACTGGGGCGCCAGGGGACGCGGTCGGCGCAGGCGTCTCCTGCTGCCCGACCGGAAAGCGCCAGTCGAACACTGCGACGATCACCCCAAGTATGGCGACCACGAGGCCGGCCAGCGCCAGCCGTTCGGATATTTTCCGCACTGGCCGATGCGGTCGGGAGGGGCCTTCACCTGCAGATTTGCCATTGTCGGGCATGGTTCGTCCATCGGGGTAGCGGAAGATGATTGCGGCAGCATGCCACCATTACCTTACTCGATCAATCAAGTGGATCGGTGGCCCTCCAGGCGTGTCGACAACGGATCGTGTGTGCGCTCATGGGGTCCCCGAGTGATTGTCGGGAGTGCCTGGACGAGGATGTATGGAGGAATCAGATGTCGATTTCCGGAGATAATGCGCCAAAGGCTCCCGGTGCTCCCCGGCCGGGTCAAGTGGCCGGCAGGCTCCAGCGGTTGCTGGTCGCGGGGGCGGTAGCGCTCGCGGCGGCCGCGTTCGTGTTCGCCGCCACGTCGATCGTGATCGCCCTGCGGACGGCGGACCGTGTCGATGCGATGGCAACGTCGGCCGGTGGTGACGAGGAGCCGGGGCCGGGCAGCGCGCCGACGATCGAGGCGCCGGCGACTCCCGACGGGCCCGCGACGCCGGAATGGTCGGAGCCCACCACGCCGCCCGGCGGTGATCCGTCAGTTGATCCGACCGCGCAGCCGCCGCTCGACGCGCAGACTCAGTACGTGGTCCACTACTCGCAGCAGACGTTGACGCTGCGACTGTCCGGCAACAACAGGAGCATGCACGCCGATCTGGACGAGCCACTGGCCGATGCTCCGGCGGCCGTGGCGGACATCACGCTACGCGGCGGCTACAGCAACGCACCGGCGAACCTGGTGCTCGGCCAGGACGTACGTGGCAGCCAGGTAGCCGAGTCGGGACTCACCCCGCACGACTGCTCGGAACAGATCCGCATCGCGCCCCTCGGTGCCGAGGCCCAGGTGCCGGTCCGCCAGGGCGTGGTGCTCTGCCTCTGGACGAGCCGTGCGGCGGCCATCAACTCGGGCATTGCGCAGCTTGTCGTCAAGTTGGAGATCACTGGAGTGTCCGCTGACGGAGCGGTCAGCCTGCGGATGGATGCCTGGAAGATTCCGGGATGAGTCCATGATTCCATGACGGGGCCATCCGTCGTCAGTTCGGATGGCCCCCGTCCTGGTCGGTGCCGGCAGCCGCAGGCGGGTCGGGGGTGTCGGGGGTACGCCGGAAGCGGTCGTGCCAGGCCGGCGTCTCCCGTTCGTCGTCGAAGGCGTTGGCGATCACCACGTCGGTCGACGAGTGCAGCAGGATCGAGATCACGATGGTCAGGGCGACCAGATGGAACACCTCGTCGGCGGCGTCGATGCCGGACTTGAGCACGATCAGGCCGTACACCACCGAGGCGAAGCCCTTCGGCCCGAACCACATGGCCGCCGCCTGCTCCCGGGGCGCCAACCCGGAGCGGATGAATGCGATGGCCGGCGCCACCGGCCGGGCGACGAAGATGGCCAACACTGCGAAGACCCACCCCGGCCAGGAGATCTCGCCGAGGAACTCGATCGAGATCAGCGCGCCGAAGACCAGCAGGGCAGCCAGCTTCAGCAGCTCGGAGACGCTTTCGCCGAAGTGCTCGAAGGCGGCCCGTTGACGAGGGCCGAAGGTGGCGATGGTGCTGCCGGCGGCGAACGCGGCCAGGAACAGGTTGCCGTGGGTGGCCTGGCCGAGAGCCAGCACCAGCAGCCCGATCGCCACCCCGTTGAGCGGTGCGTACAGGGCCGACGCGGAGAACCACCGGGTCCGTTCCAGGGCGATCGCCAGTGCGGGAACGGCGACTCCGATGGCCAGGCCGACGGCGAGTTCGGTGGCCAGCTCGTTCAGGTGCAGGTCGCCGGAGCCGGTGGCGATCGCCAGGAACAGGATCACGAACGGCAACGCGAGGCCGTCGTTGATCCCGGACTCGACGTTGAGCAGATGCCGCAGCCGGTACGGCACCTTCTCGTTGCCGACCAGCGCGGCGGCGAACACCGGGTCGGTCGGGGCCAGCACCGCGCCGATCAGCAGCGATTCCGCCCAGCCCAGCCCGGCTACGTAGTGGGCCAGCACCGCGGTGATCAACAAGGTGAGCGGCAGCCCCCAGCCCAGCGCCCGGCCGGGCAGCCGCCAGGCGGAGCGCAGGTCCTGCCAGCCGACCCGCATCCCGTCGGTGAACAGCACGGCGAACAGCGCCAGCTCGGCGAGGGTGTTGACGATCGACGAGTCGGCCTGCACGTCCAGCACGCCGGTGGTCTGCGGCCCGAGTAGGAAGCCGGCGACCAGGAACAACGCCGCCGTGGACAGGATGGTGCGGTGGGCCAGCGCCGACACCAGCACGGCGAGTAGCAGTACGGCGGCGAAACTCAGCAGCAGCATGTGAACTCCGGGACCGGCGGCGAGCGGTGGCGATGGTGTCGGGCCCGGTGATGGTACGTGCCGGCGGGGTCGGGATCGGCGCGGACCGGTACCGGACGGGCTGACACAATGCGGAAGCAGTCCCATACCCGCGATGAGGAGTTCCGTGCCGTGATTCGTACCCATGACGCCGGCGGCCTGCGCGCCACGCACGCCGGCACGACGGTGACGCTTGCCGGGTGGGTGGCCCGCCGGCGCGACCACGGCGGGGTCATCTTCGTCGACCTACGCGACGCCTCCGGCGTGGCGCAGGTGGTGTTCCGCGAGGAGATGCAGCTGGCCCACGCGCTGCGTAACGAGTTCTGCGTACGGGTGACCGGTGTCGTGGACCGCCGCCCGGAGGGCAACGACAACCCGGAGCTGGCCACCGGCGAGGTCGAGGTCACCGCGACCGAGCTGACCGTGCTGTCCGAGGCCGCGCCGCTGCCGCTGCCCATCGACGACCAGGTCGACGCCGGCGACGACGTCCGGCTGCGGTACCGCTACCTGGACCTGCGTCGCAGCGGTCCGGCCGGGGCGCTGCGGCTGCGGTCGCGGGCCAACCAGATCGCCCGTACGGTGCTGCACGACCGTGACTTCGTGGAGATCGAGACCCCGACGCTGACCCGGTCCACGCCGGAAGGGGCCCGCGACTTTCTGGTGCCGGTGCGGCTGCAGCCCGGCACCTGGTATGCCCTGCCGCAGTCGCCGCAGTTGTTCAAGCAGCTGCTGATGGTCGCCGGGATGGAGCGGTACTACCAGATCGCCCGCTGCTACCGCGACGAGGACTTCCGGGCCGATCGGCAGCCGGAGTTCACCCAGCTGGACATCGAGATGTCGTTCGTCACCCAGGACGACGTGATCGAGCTGGGCGAGTCGATTGTCGGCGCGCTGTGGCGGGAGCTGGCCGGGCACGAGATCACCGGACCGGTGCCGCGGATCACCTGGCACGAGGCGATGGACCGGTACGGTTCCGACAAGCCGGACCTGCGCTACGGCGTGGAGCTGACCGAGCTGACCGGCTACCTGCGCGGCACGGCGTTCCGGGTGTTCGCCGGGGCGATCGACGCGGGCGGCTACGTCGGGGCGGTGGTGATGCCTGGCGGTGCCGCGCAGACCCGCAAGGAGCTGGACGGCTGGCAGGACTGGGCCAAGGCGCGCGGTGCGCGGGGCCTGGCGTACGTGGTGCTGGACGCCGAAACCGGTGAGCCGCGCGGCCCGGTGGCGAAGAACCTGTCGGCCGAGCACCTGGGCGGGCTGGCCGACGCGGTCGGCGCCAAGCCCGGCGACGCGATCTTCTTCGCCGCCTCGACCAACCGGCGGGAGGCGCAGGAGCTGCTCGGCGCGGCCCGCATCGAGATCGCCCAGCGGGCCAACCTGGTCGACGAGAGCGCGTGGGCGTTCTGCTGGGTGGTGGACGCGCCGATGTTCGAGCCGACGGAGGAGGGCGGCTGGACGGCGGTGCACCACCCGTTCACCTCGCCGACCGACGAGTGGCTGGACCGTTTCGACGGCGCGCCCGGGGAGGCCCTGGCGTACGCGTACGACATCGTCTGCAACGGCAACGAGATCGGCGGCGGCTCGGTCCGTATCCACCGGGCCGACGTGCAACGACGGGTGTTCGACCTGCTGGGCATCAGCGAACAGGAGGCGGCCGACAAGTTCGGCTTCCTGCTGGAGGCGTTCAAGTACGGCCCGCCGCCGCACGGCGGCATCGCGTTCGGCTGGGACCGGATCTGCATGCTCCTGGCCGGCGTGGACTCGATCCGTGAGGTGATCGCGTTTCCGAAGACGCGTGGCGGGTTCGACCCGCTGACCCAGGCGCCGACGCCGATCACGGCGCAGCAGCGGGTCGAGGCCGGGGTGGACGCCAGGCCGAAGCCACCGGCCGGTGTCGCGCCGACCCCAGCAGCCGGAACGGCCGGGGTGGCAGCCCTGGTGGAGCCGTCCTGACCGGGTAACTGTCCTTCGGCCGTGGGCCCGGGGTGCACGTGCACCCCGGGCCCACGCATGTCTGCGGCCCATGCCCCCACCGGTTCCAGAGAAACTATGCACATATATTGTGCACACTTTATTTGCAGGTTTATTGTGCAGAATATGGAAGAGCAACAGTCGACGGTCTGGCTAACCGGGGACCAGGTCCGCACCCTGGCCCACCCGCTGCGGTTGCGGCTGCTCGGCGCGCTGCGCCTGGACGGCCCGGCGACCGCCACCAGCCTCGCTCACGAACTGGGCACCAACACCGGCGCCACCAGCTACCACCTGCGCAAGCTCGCCGACGCCGGGCTGGTCCGCGAGGAGCCGGCCCGGGGCACCGGCCGGGAGCGGTGGTGGCGGGCGGTGCACCAGGTCAGCTCGTGGCGCAACACGTCCTTCGATGACGACCCAGACGCCCGCGCCGCGGCCGACTGGCTGAACAGCTACTTCGTGCAGCAGTTCGTCCGCTGGGCGGAGGACTGGCACACCGCCCGGGACGGCTACTCCACCGAATGGCGTGACGCCGCGGAGTACTCCGACACCCGGTTGACCCTCACCGTCGACCAGCTGCGGCGACTCAACGCCGACCTCGACGAGGTCATCGAGCGGTACCGCACCGATCCCGGCCCGGGTGACGGGCCGGCCGAGCAGGTGATGTTGTACATGTACGCCTTCCCACGCGTGGCCAAGGGCGGTGGCGCGGACCGGGCCGGGTCGGCCGGGAATGAGCTGGTCGGAGACCAGCCGTGACCGCCCTGGCCGCCCGGCAGGTGCGCCGGCGCTACCTGATCCTGCACGGCCTGCGCTGGGCACCGACCGGACTGCTGATCCCCGTCACGGTGCTGCTGATGCTGGAGCGCGGACTGACGCTGCCGCAGATCGGCCTGGTCGTCGCCGCGCAGGGGTTCGCCGTACTGCTGCTGGAGCTGCCCACCGGCGGCCTGGCCGACGCGGTTGGTCGCAAGCCGGTGCTGATCGGCGCGGCGGCGGCGAACCTGCTGGCGCTGGCGCTGCTGGTCGTCGCGGACTCCTTCGCCCTGTTCTTCGCCGTGATGCTGCTGCAGGGCCTCTACCGGGCATTGGAGAGCGGGCCGCTGGATTCCTGGTACGTCGACGCCATGCTCGCCACCGACCCCGATGCACGATACGAAGGTGGGTTGAGCCACGGGGGAGTTGTGGGCGGTCTAGCGATCGCCGCCGGCGCCCTGGTCAGCGGTGCGCTGGTGGCGCTCGGGCCGGTCGGTCCGGTCAGCGCGTTGACCGGGCCGGTCGTGGTTGCCGGGGTGCTGCAGGTCGTCGGCCTGGTCGGCCTGGCGCTGCTGCTGGTCGAGGTGCGGCCGGCGGGCGGGGCACTGACGCTCACCGCTTCGGTCCGGCAGGTGCCGTCCGTTGTGCTCGGCGCACTGGGGCTGCTGCGGCGGTCCCGGATTCTGCTCGCCCTGATCTCGGTCGAGCTGTTCTGGGGATTCGGCATGATCTCCTTCGAGACGTTGATGCCGGTGCGGCTGGCGGAGGTGGCCGGCGACGCCGACCGGGCGGCGGCGCTGCTCGGCCCGGTCGGCGCGGTCGCCTGGTTGGCGTCGGCCGGTGGCGCGGCCCTGGTGCCGGCGTTCAGCCGGCGGCTCGGCGCACCGGTGACCGCTGCGGCGTTCCGGATTCTGCAAGGGGTGACCGTGGTCGCGATGGCGCTGCTTGCCGGGCCGGTCGGGGTGATCGTGGCCTATCTGGCCTGCTACGCCATCCACGGTGCGTCGAACCCGGTGCACCTGGGCCTGCTGCACCGGCAGGTGGACGGACCGCACCGGACCAGCGTCGTCTCGCTCAACTCGATGGTCGCTCAACCGGCTGGTGCCCTCGGAGGGGTGGTGCTGATGGCCATCGCCGGTTCCGCCTCGGTCAGCCTGGCGATGCTGGTCGGCGCGGCCGTGCTGGCCGCGGCCGCACCGCTGTACCTGGTCTCGCCTGGTCCAAGCTGGATTGGCCGGCGCGGCCGTTGGGTATGGATCGGCCGACCGACTTAACCCCCCAGGAGGATCTGATGTTCGCCATCGCTGCGGCTGTCGTCTTCGGCTTCGCCCTGCTGCTCGACCTGCTCGACACCGATCTCGGTGCGCCCGACCTGTTCAACTGGAACACCATGGTGCTGATCGGCCTGCTCTGCCTGACCCTGTTCTTCGCCGGGGTCGGTCGTGGCACCGGCGGCGGTTGGTCCCGGCGCCGTCGGCGCAGCTGACCCGGCTGTTCACTAACCCGATCTCTGTGCATTTCCGGCGTCCGAGATCGGGCCGGTACTGTCTTGCTGATGGAGTCCGACGTCCTCTTCTCCTACCCCCCCGCCGAGCACCGCCGCGATGCGTCGCCGGCGGGCGGTGTGGTGGCGGGAGACTCCGGCTCCGGCCCGACCACATCGGCGCCGTTGCCGGTACGGATGCGTCCGGCGAGCCTCGACGAGCTGGTCGGCCAGGAGCATCTGCTCGCCCCGGGTGCGCCGCTGCGGCAGTTGGTGACCGGCACCGCGCCGATGTCGGTCATCCTCTGGGGGCCGCCGGGCTGCGGCAAGACGACGATCGCCCACCTGGTGGCCCGGGCCACCGACCGTCGCTTCGTGGCGATGTCGGCGCTGTCCGCCGGAGTCAAGGACGTCCGCGCGGTGATAGACGAGGCCCGACGGCAACGGCGTACCGGCGGGTTGCCGACGGTGCTGTTCATCGACGAGGTGCACCGCTTCAGTAAGACCCAGCAGGATTCGCTGCTCGCGGCGGTCGAGGACCGTACCGTGACGTTGCTGGCGGCAACCACCGAAAACCCCAACTTTTCGGTCATCTCGCCGTTACTGTCGCGGTGTGTCCTGCTCACCCTGCGGCCGCTCGGCGACGAGGCGGTCCGTGATCTGCTCCGGCGCGCGGTGACCGACGAACGTGGACTCGGCGGCGCGCTGCGGCTGTCCCCGCCGGCCGAGGACCACCTGGTCCGGTTGGCCGGTGGCGACGTGCGCAAGGCGCTCACCGCCCTGGAGGCGGCGGCCTCGGCGGCCACCGCGACCGACACCGGAGAGATCGACCTGCGTACCGCCGAGCGGGCGATCGACGTCGCTGCGGTGCGCTATGACCGCGACGGCGACGCCCATTACGACGTGACCAGCGCGTTCATCAAGAGCATGCGTGGCTCGGACGTCGACGCCGCGCTGCACTGGCTGGCCCGGATGCTGGTCGCCGGGGAGGACGCCAGGTTCATCGCCCGACGGATCGTGATCTTCGCCAGCGAGGACGTGGGGATGGCCGACCCGGTTGCGCTGTCGGTGGCGACCGCGGCCGCCCACGCCGTGGAGTACGTGGGGCTGCCGGAGGCACAACTCAACCTTGCCCAGGCGGTGATCCACCTGGCCACCGCCCCGAAGTCCAACTCGACCACGGCAGCGCTGGCGGCGGCCGTCGCCGACGTACGGGCCGGCCGGGGCGGGACGGTGCCGGCACATCTACGGGACAGCCACTACTCGGGCGCGCGGCGGATCGGCCATGGAGGCGGCTACCGTTACCCTCACGACGACCACCGGGGGGTGGTTACCCAGCAGTACCCGCCCGACGAGCTCGCCGGTGTCGACTACTACCGCCCGACCGAGCATGGCGCCGAACGGACGGTCTCCGCGCGGCTGCCGGTGCTCCGCCGGATCGTGCGCGGCCTGCCGCCCGACACCCGCGCGCCCGCTGGACGCACCGGCTCCGGCTCGTCCGCTGGTGCCGCCGAACCTGATCCATCCGTCCCAGCGTCCGAGGCTGGTCCGGTGCCCGATGACAGCGGCAGCGTTGCTGCCGGGGAGGTACAGCAGTGAGAGCGCGCGGTTCTGACCGCCCCGATCACCCCGACGAGCGTCGTGAGGGCAAGCCGAAGGGCCGCCGGTGGGGCCGGGCACCGGTCGAGGAAGAGGTCAGCGGCGAGGAGACTGGCTGGCTGGACGATCTGCGGACCGCCAAGGAACAGCGGATCGACATCGGACCCGGCGGCGCCGGGGCATCCGGCGACTCCCCGACGGACGGCCCGCCGTCCCGCTCGGCGGTTTCCCGGTCCGCCGTCCCGTCCCGTCCACATCCGCAGCCGCCTGCGGGTCCGGGGCCGCAGCCGGGTGCCGGCCCGCAGCCGCCTCCGGGTCCGCAGCCGCGCACCGGTCCAGGGCCGGCCGAGCCGGTGTCCCCGGCTGGCGCGGAACCGTCCGAACCCCGACCCCGACCTCGGCCCGTCAGCCCCGCCCCGGGTGGGCCGAGCCCGGTATCCGGTGGGCCGAGCCCGGTATCCGGTGGGCCGAGCCCGACCCCGGGCCGGTACCAGCGACCGCCGCAACGCCTGCCAGCGGCGGACACGGTTGTGCCGCAGTCGGGCAACGCACCGCCGTTGCCGCCGTCCGCCCCGCAGCGGCCATCCGCCGACGCCTTCGGCGGGCCCCGTTCCGCGCCGGGCACCCCGACCCGACCAACGTCCGGCCCCCGTGCCGATGGACGCGACGAGACCCGGATCATTCCGCCGGTCAGGTCGTCCGGCGGACGTCGACGCGCCCCGGAACCGGCGGACGAGACCAGCGGCTGGCAACGCCGCCCGGAGACGCCCCAACGTGGCCCGGCCACCGGGGCGGACCGGGCGGGTCAGACCCGCGAGGGGGACGGCCCGGCACCATCGCGGCCGTCGGCCGGCCGGCATGCCTCGGCCGGCCAGCCGTTCGAGCCGGCCCGGCCGACCTCGGGCGGGCCTCGCCCGGCGCGGTCCGCGCCGATCCCTGGCCAGCCATCCCGGGGCGGCCCCGGCGGCCCCCTGGCCGCTCCCGTGGTCCCCGGGCCGGGCGGTGCCGTGCCACCGGCCCGGGGTCTGCAGCCTGGCCCGGGCACCGACCAGCCGCCCCGTCCGGGAACCCGCCCGGCAGGACCGCCGGTCCATCCGGCCGACCCGCCGACCGCCACCCGCCCTGGTCCCGGCCGGGCGACGGTCCCGGCAGCCGGGCCGGTGCCGACCGGTGCCGGTGGCAGGCCGCGACCACCGGTGACCGGGCCGCCGGCCACCGATCGACGGGACCCGTACGCCACCGGTCCGATCCGCCCAGGCCAGCCGGGTCGATCCGACCCGCCGGGCCGTCCCAACGAGGCCGGCACCTTCGGCCGCCCCAGCCCCCCGGGCCGACCAGCTCAACCCGGCCGACCAGCTCAACCCGGGTCCGGTGGCATCGCGACGATGCCCGGCGCGCCGGCACCTGGCCGGCCGGTGTCCGGTGGACCTGCCGGTGCCGCCGCGCCGCCGCACCACGATCGGCCGACGCCCGCCCCGCCCCGCCCGGTCTCCGGGGCCGGGGCGACGGTGGCCCGGTCGGCGTCGGTGCCGGTGCGGCCGGGTGGGCCGGTGCCGCCGGCCGGACTCGCCCCGGTGTCCGGCGGAGCCGTGCCGGTCCCGGGAGCCGTGCCGGTCCCGGGAGGTGTCGCCCCGGTGTCCGGTGGGGGTGGCTCGCCGGTCCGGTCCGGGCCGTACCGGCCTGACCGGTCGGAACCCGAGCACTCCGGCCCTGAGGAGTCCGGTGCCGACCAGTCGGGTTCCGAGCAGGGTCGCCCGAACCTGCAGCAGCGTCGGCTGCGGGCAATGGCCCTGATCATGGTCGCCGTCGTGGTGCTGGCCGCCCTCCCGCTCTACTTCGGCATCCGGGCGGCGACCCGCGACCCGGTCTTCAACTCCCTTGACCGACTCGACGTGCCCGAGTGGGCGGCGCAGGAGCGGACCGACGCGGTCAGCGGGAGCCGTTGGTGCCTCATCGACTGCCGGTTCCGCGAGCGGACGATGACCTCCGAACGCGGCACCGAGGAGACCGCCCAGGTCTATACTGCGGCACTGACCGACGCCGGGTGGCTGCCGTGGGACGCCGAGCTGTGCCCGTCCCAGCCGGTCGAAGGCCAGTACAACTGCTGGACCCGCGACGAACTCACCCTCGACCTGTGGGTCCGGCCGCCGGCCTGCTCGGACGACCTGTTACTGCAGCGGCCGACGGTGGAGCCGCCATCCGGCGAGTCGACCGACGGTGGGTCGACCGACGGGGAATCGGCCGACTCGCCGCCGGTCGCTGAGGCCGAGACCTGCACTGGTTCGGTCGTGTCGATCAAGGTACGCAACGCGATCGGTGACGACCGGATGAAGCCACAGCCGAGCACCGATCCATCGCTCACCGGTGAGGATCCGGATCCGGTCTTCACCGACGACCCGCTGCTGGACCTGGAGGTCGAACCGTCGTGAGCGGACGACCATCACTGACGGTAGGGTCTGCACGGTGGTGCGGCGCGAGCTGACCGCCGTCAGGTGAGCAGCGGCGGCGAGGCGTCGTGACAGAGGAGGACACAGGCATGGACGGTGGACAGATCGCGGCGCTGGTGGCGGCCGGAGCGTTCCTGATGCTCGTGCTGGTGCTCGCGGTGCCGATCCTGCGGCTGCGGCACACCGTGGACGCGGCGACAAGGGCGATCAACGACCTGAACGACCGCACCGGTCCACTACTCGGCCAGGTCAACACCTCGGTGGAGAATGTCAACACTGCGCTCGGGCAGGTGCACACCACGCTGGACGGCGTCAACATCCAGCTCGCCAAGATCGACACGATGACCGGTCACGCGCAGAACGTCACCGCCAACGTGGCGAACCTCGCCACCGTCGTCTCGGCAGCGGCGGCGAACCCGCTGGTCAAGGTCGCCGCCTTCGGGTACGGCGTCCGGCGCGCCGCGTCCGCCCGTCGGCACGCCGAGCAGGAGCGCGACGTACGGGCGGAACTGAAGCAGCGGCGCCGGGCAGCCCGGCGCAACGCCGGATGACCGGGAGGACGCCGTCATGAAACGCCTGCTCTGGCTCGGTGTCGGCATCGCCGTCGGCGCGGTGGTGGTCCGCAAACTGGCCCGGACCGCCCAGTCCTACACGCCGTCCGGGATCGCCTCCTCGCTGTCGGAATCCGCTGGTGGTTTCGTCGAATCGGTCCGTACCTTCGTGGAGGACGTGCGCGAGGGCATGGCAGAGCGCGAGCAGCAGATCCAGGCCGCGTTCGCCGAGGGCGTGGCGTTCGACGACCAGTTCGCCGACCTGCGGGGCGACCCGAGCGTCGGTGACGCGGAGATATTTCCCCAGGAGGACGTTCGGTGAAAACGGCGGAGATCAAGCGGCAGTTCCTCGCGCACTTCGAGGCCAACGGCCATGCCGTGGTGCCGTCAGCTCCGCTGCCCGCGATCGATGACCCGAACCTGCTGTTCATCAACGCGGGCATGGTGCAGTTCGTGCCGTACTTCCTCGGTCAGCGGACCCCGCCGTACCAGCGGGCGACGAGCGTGCAGAAGTGCATCCGTACCCCGGACATCGACGAGGTTGGCAAGACGTCGCGGCACGGCACCTTCTTCCAGATGAACGGCAATTTCTCGTTCGGCGACTACTTCAAGGAAGGCGCGATCCCGCTGGCCTGGGAACTGGCCACCAAACCGGTGGAGCAGGGCGGGTTCGGCATGGACCCGGAGCGGATCTGGGTCACCGTCTACCTCGACGACGACGAGGCGGCCGACATCTGGCGGCGCACCGGCGTACCTGCGGCGCGGATCGTGCGCCGCGGCAACAAGGACAACTTCTGGTCGATGGGTATCCCCGGGCCGGCGGGGCCGTGCTCGGAGCTGTACTACGACCGGGGTCCGGCGTACGGGCCGGACGGCGGGCCGGAGGTCGACGAGGACCGCTTCCTGGAGTTCTGGAATCTCGTCTTCATGCAGTACGAGATCACCAACGTACAGAGCAAAGAGGTCTTCGACATCGTCGGCGACCTACCGAAGAAGAACATCGACACCGGCATGGGCCTGGAGCGGATCGCGTCGATCCTGCAGGGGGTTGACAACCTCTACGAGATCGACGAGGTACGTCCGATCCTGGACCGGGCGGCCGAGTTGACCGGTAAGCGCTACGGCGCGGGCTCCGGCCAGGCGGCGAGCGAGTCGCACCCCGACGACGTACGGCTGCGGGTGATCGCCGACCACGTGCGGACCGCGCTGATGCTGATCGGCGACGGGGTGACCCCGTCCAACGAGGGTCGCGGCTACGTGCTGCGTCGGATCATGCGTCGGGCGATCCGTTCGGTGCGGCTGCTCGGCTGGCAGGAGCGCGCCCTGCCGGAGCTGCTGCCGGTGGCCCGGGACTGCATGGCGCCGTCGTACCCCGAGCTGGCCGCCGACTTCGAGCGGATCTCTTCGTACGCGTACGCCGAGGAGGACGCCTTCCTGTCCACGCTGCGCGCCGGTACCACGATCCTGGACACGGCGATCGCCCAGACCAGGTCGGCCGGCGGCGGTAAACTCTCCGGCGACCAGGCCTTCCAACTGCACGACACCTACGGGTTCCCGATCGACCTCACCCTGGAGATCGCCGCCGAGCAGGGGCTCTCGGTCGACCAGGACGGTTTCCGCCGGCTGATGTCCGAGCAGCGGGCCCGGGCGAAGGCGGACGCGCAGGCCCGCAAGACCGGGCACGTGGACATGTCCGCGTACCGCGGGGTGCTGGACAGCGGCGGGCCGGTGGAGTTCACCGGCTACGCCGAAGTGTCCCGTGAGTCGCGGGTCCGGGCGCTGCTCGGCGCCGGCGGCGCGGCGCTGCCCGCGGCCGGTGAGGGCGACGTGGTGGAGCTGGTACTGGACAGCACCCCGTTCTACGCCGAGGGCGGCGGCCAGCAGCCGGACACCGGCCTGCTCACCGTCGGCGCCGGCCGGGTGGAGATCTTCGACGTGCAGCAGCCGGTGCCGGGCCTGATCGTGCACCGGGCACGGGTGGTCAGCGGCGAGCTGCGCGCCGGGGAGTCCGGCTACGCCGAGATCGACATCCCGCGGCGGCGGGCGATCTCCCGGTCGCACACCGCGACGCACCTGGTGCACCAGACGATGCGCAACTTTCTCGGCGAGTCGGCGACCCAGGCTGGGTCGCTGAACGCGCCGGGCCGGCTGCGGTTCGACTTCAACACCCCCGGCGCGGTCGCGCCGTCGGTACTGCACGACATCGAGCAGCAGGTCAACGAGGTGCTGCTGCGTGACCTGGAGGTGAACGCGTTCATCACCTCGCAGGAGGAGGCGCGCCGGCTGGGTGCGATGGCGCTGTTCGGGGAGAAGTACGGCGACGAGGTCCGGGTGGTCGAGGTCGGTGACTACGCCCGGGAGCTGTGCGGCGGTACGCATGTGACCCGCTCCGGTCAGCTCGGTGTGGTGAAGATTCTCTCCGAGTCGTCGATCGGCTCCGGCGTGCGCCGGGTGGAGGCGCTGGTCGGCATCGACGCGTTCAACTTCCTGGCCCGCGAGCACCTGCTGGTGGCGCGGCTCGCCGAGCTGTACCGGGTGCCGGCCGACCAGGTCGCGGACCGGGTCCAGCAGACCGTCACCCAGCTGCGCGACGCGGAGAAGGAGCTGGAGAAGCTGCGCGCCCAGCTGGTACTCGGCGGTGCGGCGGCGATCGCCGGCCAGGCGCGTGACGTGCACGGGGTGGCCTACGTCGGCACCGAGGCGCCCGAGGGCGCGGCCGGCAACGACGTACGGACCTTGGCGCAGGAGATCCGGGGCAAGATCGACCCGGCCCGACCGGCGGTGGTCGCGGTGGCGGCCCGGGCCAACGGCAAGGCGTCGCTGGTGGTGGCGGTGAACGCGGCCGGCAAGTCGCGTGGAGTGTCCGCCGCCGACCTGGTCAAAGGGGCGCTGCACGGCCGGGGCGGCGGCAACGCTGACCTGGCGCAGGGCGGTGGGCTGCCAGCGGCCGAGGCGGCGAACCTGCTGGTCGCGGTCGAAAAGGCGATCGCCGGAACGGCCTGAGATGAGCGGTACGAGGTGAGCGCCTTCGTCCGTGGACGCCGGCTCGGCGTTGACGTGGGGCAGGTCCGGGTCGGTCTGGCGATCAGCGACCCGGACGGCATTCTCGCCACCCCGTTGATGACGGTGCGGCGGGACCTGTCAACCGGCGGCCCGACGACACCGGCCGACGTGCCTACGGACATCGCGAAAATTGTCCAGATAGTCCGTGAGTACGAGGTCAGTGCGGTTATTGTCGGTCTGCCGGTGAACCTCGCCGGTCGCCACGGACCGGCCGCCGACGCGGTCAGCGCATACGTGCGGTTACTCGAAGTGGCGGTATCGCCGATTTCAGTCCTGACGACCGACGAAAGGATGTCGACGGTGGTCGCTAGCCGTAGGCTGTCCGAGCGGGGCGTCCGAGGACGACGTCAACGTACGGTGGTCGACCAGGCGGCCGCCGTGGAGATCCTGCAGAGCTGGCTGGATGCGCAGCGGAGGCAGAAGTGATGATCGACGAACTGGACCTCGCCTTCGAGGACCGGGCCGACAAAGGCCGGCACCGTCGGGGCGCGCGGCGCAAGAAGCCGTCCGGCGGTGGCGGTCGCGGCAAGACCTTCGCCGCGCTGCTGGTCACCGTGCTGCTGCTCAGCATGCTCGGCGGTGGCGTCTGGTACGGCTTCGACCGGGTGCAGGGCTACTTCGCCACCCCGGACTACGCCGGCGGCGGCACCGGTGAGGTGGTGGTCCAGGTCCGGGCCGGCGACACCGCCACCGACATCGGCAACACCCTCGTCGACGCCGGCGTGGTCAAGAGCACCAAGGCGTTCGTCAACGAGGCCCGGGACAACTCCCGCAGCCAGAACATCCAGCCGGGTTTCTACACGCTGCGCCTGGAGATGAGCGCGGCGACCGCGCTCAGCCTGCTGCTTGACCTGGAGAACAAGGTATCCAACCGGGTGACCATCCCGGAGGGCCGTACCGCCAAGCAGATCTACCAGCTGCTGGCCGAGTCGACGGACATCCCGGCGGAGGAGTTCGCCACCGCAGCCGAGGATCCGTTGGCCCTGGGCGTGCCCGAGTGGTGGATGACCCGCACCGACGGGCAGGAGGTGACGGTCTCCGCCGAAGGGTTCCTCTTTCCGGACACCTACGACTTCGATCCCGACGTCACCGCCCCGGAGATCCTCCGGGTGATGGTCAACCGGTTCCTGACCGTCACCGGCGAGATGGAGTACGCCGACCGGGTGCAGGCCGAACGCGGCGGGATCAGCCCGTACGAGGCGTTGATCGTCGCGTCGCTGGCGCAGGCCGAGGCCGGCATCGCCGAGGACCTCGCCAAGGTCTCCCGGGTGGCGTACAACCGGGTGTACAGCGAGACCTTCCCGTGCAGCTGCCTGCAGTTCGATGTGACGGTCAACTACTACTGGGAGCTGACCGGCCAGGAGACCAAGGCGTCCAAGGACATGACCCGCGAGGAGCTGTACGACGAGAGCAATCCGTACAGCACACACGCGCACAGCGGGCTGCCGCCCACGCCGATCAACAACCCGGGCAAGGCCGCCCTGGAAGGGTCGATCAACCCGCCGGACGAGGACTGGGTCTACTTCGTGGCGATCGACAAGGAGGGCCGTTCGGCGTTTGCCGAGACCCTCGACCAGCACAACCAGAACATCGAGATCGCCCGGCAGAACGGCATCCTCTGAGGTGTCCGCCCCCCGACCGTCCACCGCCGTCCGGCGGCGGGCCGCAGTGCTCGGCAAGCCGATCGGGCACTCACTGTCGCCGGTGATCCACAACGCCGGCTACCGGGCCGCCGGGCTGACCGGCTGGAGCTACACCGCGATCGAATGCGCCGAGGCGCAGCTGGCGGGCCTGGTTGCTGGTCTCGGCCCGGAGTGGGCCGGGCTGTCGGTCACCATGCCGTTGAAGGAGGCGGCGCTCGCTCTGGCCGGGCGGGCATCCCCGGTGGCCACCGCGGTCGGGGCGGCCAACGCCCTGGTACGCCGGGCCGACGGCGCCTGGTTCGCCGACAACACCGACGTGGCGGGGATGGTCGCGGTGCTGCGCGACGCCGGTGTCGGCACCGGTGCCCGGTTCACCGTGCTGGGCGCCGGCGGCACCGCCCGAGCCGCGTTGGCGGCCGCCGCCGCGCTGGCCGCCGCATCGGTCACCGTGGCGGCCCGACGACCGGCGGCGGTCGACGAACTGGTGCCGGTCGCCGGCGCGCTCGGCGTGTCGATGACCGGTGCCGACCTGTCGGCAGCCCCAACGGCGGCGGCCGGCACCGACGTACTGGTCTCCACCCTGCCGAAGGGGGCCGTCGACCCGTACGTCGGCCAGCTGCCGTGGGCATCCGGCACGGTCTGCTTCGACGCGATCTACGATCCCTGGCCGACTCCACTGGCCTCGGCGGCCGCTGCCGCCGGTTGCCGGGTGGTCTCCGGGCTGGATCTGCTGCTGGCCCAGGCGGTCGGGCAGTTCGAACAGTTCACCGGGGTCGCCGCGCCGGTACCGGCGATGCGGGCCGCGCTGTCGACACAGCGAGCAGTGACAGCACCGCCGCGCCGAGGATGATCAGCGCCATCGGGGTGGCGCTGGCCGTGCCGGCCAGCCCGACCACCGGCGCGGCCAGCGAGGCGATCCCCGACTGGACCGCGCCGAGCAGGGCGGCGGCGGTGCCGGCGTGCCGGGCGTGCTCCTCCAGGGCCAGCGCGGTCCCGTTCGGCATCAGCATCCCGATCGTGGCGACGTAGCCGGCCAGCGCCGGCAGGATCAGCCACAGCTGACCGGTGGCCGCGCCGGCCACCAGCAGCGCCGCGGCACCGGCTCCGGCGGTCAACGCGCCGACGAACAGCGGTCGGGTCCGGTACCGGCCGACCAGCCGGGCGTTGAGCTGGCTGAGCGCGATCAGCCCGACCGCGTTGGCCCCGAACACCAGGCTGAACATGGTCGGCGACAACCCGAACCCGTCCTGCAGCACGTACGGCGATCCGGAGATGTAGGCGAACATGCCGGCGAACGCCAGATCCTGGGTCGACGCGTACCCGATGAACGCCCGGTCGGTGAGCACCAGCCGGGCCGCGCGGGCGGCGCCGGCCAGACCGTCCGGGTTCCGGCGCTCTTCCGGCAGGGTCTCCGGCTGCCAGCGGGCCATGACGACGGCGAGCAGCGCGGCGACCACCGCGAGGGCGACGAAGACCCCCCGCCAGGAGGTCACCCGCAGCACCACCGCACCGAGCACCGGCGCGGCGATCGGTGCCACCCCGAAGACGATCAGCAGGCGGGAGAAGAACCGGGCCGCGTCGGCACCCGCGTAGAGGTCGCGGACCACCGCGCGGGCGACGACCACCCCCACCCCGCCGGCGAAGCCCTGGACCAGCCGCAACCCGGCCAGTGCCTCGGCGTTCGGGGCCAGCGCGCAGGCCAGCGAGACGACGACTTGACATCCTCCTCGCCTTAAGGGACGAGGATTCCCTCCACGCTACGCGTGGAACACGCGGCGTCCGGGTGGGTTACCGCTTCACTGCGCGCCGCCGGGACAAGTCCTGGTCTTACGTGCGCTCGACGGTCGTTGAAGTCCGCCTGTCCGGCGGCCTTGATGTTGATGGCGGCGTTGATGTCCCGGTCGTGGTGACTGCCGCACGGGCAGTCCCACTCCCGGACGTTCAACGCGATCTTCTCGTTGATCCGGCCGCAGTCGCAGCACATCCGGGTGGACGGGAGCCACCGGTCCACCCGGGCGAACGCGCGCCCGTACCGCTCCGCCTTGTACTCCAGCATGCCGGTGAAGGCGGCCCAGCCCGCATCGTGCACGGACTTCGCCAGCCGAGTCCGGCCGAGACCAACAACGCACAGGTCCTCGACGTACACCGCTTGGTTCTCGCGGATGATCGCCGTGGACAGCTTGTGCTGCCAGTCCCGCCGGGTGTCGGCTACCCGCGCGTGAGCGCGGGCCACCTCGATCACGGCTTTCTTGCGGCGGTTGCTGCCCCTCTGCTTGCGTGAGAGTGCCTGCTGCAACCGCTTGAGCTTGCGGGCCGCGCGGCGCAGGAACTTCGGTGCGGTCACCTTCGTGCCGTCGGACATGACCGCGAAGTGGGTCAGGCCCAGATCGATGCCGATCTCGGAGTCGACCGGCGGCAGCGTCTCGTCCTCGCCGATCTGCACGACGAACGAGGCGAAGTACCGGCCTGCCGTGTCCTTGATCACGGTGACCGAGGTGGGATCCGACGGCAGGCCGCGCGACCAGCGCACCGGAACGTCGCCGATCTTCGGCAGCCGCAGGCGGCCGTTGTCACAGACCTTGAACCGGGAGTTCTTCGTGAACCGGATCGCCTGCCGGTTGTCCTTACGGGGCCGGTACCGGGGCGGGGCCACCTTGCGGCCCCGGCGTTTGCCGGACAGCGAGTTGAAGAAGTTGCGGTACGCGGTGTTCAGATCGGCGACGGCCTGCTGCAACACCACGGCCGACACCTCACCCAGCCAGGCCCGGTCCTCGCTGGCCTTGGCCGCTGTGATGACCAACTTCGACAGGTCGCCGGCGGAGATGTACTTCTCGCCCGCCTCGCGGGCCTGCTGACGCAGCCTGAGTCCGTCGTTGAAAACCACCCGGGCACACCCGAACGCCTGCGCCAGCGCGGTGCGCTGGGCGGCGTCCGGGGTGATCCGGTAGTTGTAACGGAGCTGCACGGCCATCACTGTATCATGTTGGTTTATGGTCGAACTTCGAGGCATCCGCACCGGCAGGCACTGCACTTTCGCGATGCATGTCCACTTGGTTTTCGTGACGAAGTTCCGGCACAACGTGTTCGCCGACCGGCACGTGACCCGGATGGAGACGATCATGCGAGACGTGTGCGCCGACTTCGAGGCCGAACTGGTCGAGTTCAACGGCGGACACAACCACGTCCACCTGCTGGTCAACTTCCCACCCAAGGTCGCCGTGGCCAGGCTGGTCAACAGCCTCAAAGGGGTCTCCTCGCGCCGCCTCCGGCAGGAGTTCCCCGACCTGGTGCACCACTACTACCGGGCCAACAAACTCTGGTCCGGCTCGTACTTCGCCGGGTCTGTCGGCGGCGCACCGCGCAGCGTCATCAAGCAGTACATCGAGCAGCAGAACCGTCCCGGTCAAGGCACTGCCCCGGCCTGGCGGCCCTCCCAGCGCGGGCCTTCACCCCCGGCCTGAAGGCCGGAGCACTGGCCCGCATTCCGGTAGCCCGGGAAGCCGGCCAGCGCCGGTCGCCGCCGCCCCCACCGGTCGCTCACCGGCCCGCCGACCAGCTGCCCGAACGCGACGCCGATCAGGCAGGCGGTCAGCGACAGCTGCACCCGGGCCGGGGTGGCGGCGAGGTCGTCGCTGATCGCCGGGAACGCCGGCAGGTACATGTCGATCGACAGCGGCCCCACCGCGGTGACCGCGCCGAGCAGGATGAGCAGCACCGCTGGTCGGCGGCGGATGTCGTACGGCACGAAACCACCACCCCCCGAGACGACCAACCGTACGTTAGGGCGGCTCAGTCGGTGTCCGGAGGGCGGGACACGGGCGACGTGGGTCACCGGGGTCCGACCACGCCGTGCCACACTTTCCGACGTGTTGCGTTGGCTGACCGCAGGTGAATCCCATGGCCCCGCGCTCGTCGCACTCCTCGAAGGCGTCCCCGCCGGCGTCGAGGTGACCAGTGCCGAGATCGGCCGCGAGCTGGCTCGTCGTCGGCTCGGCTACGGCCGGGGCGCCCGGATGAGTTTCGAGCAGGACGAGATCGAGATCGTCGGCGGCCTGCGACACGGGGTGACACTGGGCAGCCCGGTCGCGATCCGGGTGGGCAACTCGGAGTGGCCGAAGTGGCGCACCGTGATGGCGGCCGACCCGGTCGACCCGGACGAGCTGGCCGGGCAGGCCCGCAACGCCCCGTTGACCCGGCCCCGGCCGGGGCACGCCGACCTGGCCGGGATGCAGAAGTACGGCCACACCGACGCCCGGCCGATCCTGGAGCGGGCCAGCGCCCGGGAGACCGCCGCCCGGGTCGCCGTCGGTACGGTCGCCCGGGCGCTGTGCCGGCAGGCACTGGGCATCGAGATCGTGTCGCACGTGGTCGAGCTCGGTTCGGTGGCCGCCAAACCCGGGCTGCAGCCCCGCCCAGAGGACGCCGAGCGGGTCGACGCCGACCCGCTGCGCTGCCTCGACCCCGAGGCGAGCGCCCGGATGGTCGCCGAGGTGGATGCGGCCAAGGCCGACGCCGACACCCTCGGCGGCATCGTCGAGGTACTCGCCTACGGCGTACCGCCGGGGCTGGGCAGCCACGTGCAGTGGGACCGCAAGCTCGACGCCCGGCTGGCCGCCGCGGTGCTGTCGATCCAGGCGGTCAAGGGTGTGGAGATCGGCGACGCCTGGCAGCAGGCCCGGTCGCGGGGCTCGGTCGCGCACGACGAGATCATCCCCACCGCGGCCGGGGTGCGCCGGGCGACTGACCGGGCCGGTGGGCTGGAGGGCGGTGTCAGCACCGGCGAGCCGCTGCGGGTACGGGCCGCGATGAAGCCGATCTCCTCGTTGAATCGGGCGCTGTCGACCGTCGACGTCGTCACCGGGGAGCCGGCGACCGCGATCAACCAGCGGTCCGACGTCTGCGCGGTGCCGGCCGCCGCGGTGGTGGCCGAGGCGATGGTGGCGCTGGTGCTGGCCGAGGCGGCCACCGAGAAGTTCGGCGGTGACTCGGTCGCCGAGATACGCCGCAACGTCGCCGGGTACCTGGACCACCTGGTGATCCGCTGATGGCTGCCCCGGTCTGCGTACTGGTCGGTGCACCCGGTGCGGGCAAGACCAGCACCGGTACGGCGTTGGCCGGGCTGCTCGGCTGCGAGTTCCGCGACACCGACACCGACATCGTGGCGGCGGCCGGCAAGCCGATCCCGGAGATCTTCGTCGACGACGGCGAAGAGCATTTCCGGGCTCTGGAACGGGCGGCCGTCCGGGCGGCACTGGGCGGCTTCGACGGCGTGCTCGCGCTCGGCGGCGGTGCGGTGCTGGCCGAGGAGACCCGGGCCGCGCTCGCCGGGCACACCGTGGTCCACCTCGGCGTCGAGCTGGCCGACGCGGTCCGCCGGGTCGGCCTCGACGCCGGCCGACCGCTGCTGGCGATCAACCCGCGGGCCACGCTGCGACACCTGCTGGAGCAGCGTCGTCCCCTCTACGAGCAGGTGGCCACGCACCGGGTGGCGACCGACGGCCGTACCCCGGAACAGGTCGCCGAGGAGATCGCCACCCTGCTGCGCACACCGGCCGACCGGCCCGGGTACTAGGCTCGGCGCCGATGAACTCAACGACCTGCATCCCGGTGCCCGGCGACCGACCCTACGACGTACTGGTCGGCCGGGGGCTGCTCGACACGTTGCCCGACCTGCTGCCCGGCGCGGACCGGGTGGCGGTGCTGCACGCGCCTCCGCTGAAGGGCCAGGCCGACCGGATCGCCGCCGGCTGCGCCGCGGCCGGGGTCAGACCGTCGCTGGTCGAGGTGCCGGACGCCGAGGCCGGCAAGTCGCTCGAGGTCGCCGGGCGGGTCTGGGCGGAGCTGGGCGCGGCCGGCTTCACCCGTACCGACGCGGTGGTCGGGGTCGGCGGCGGCGCGGTGACCGACCTGGCGGGTTTCGTGGCCGCCTGCTGGCTGCGCGGGGTCCGCTGGGTGCCGGTGGCGACCAGCCTGCTCGGCATGGTCGATGCGGCGGTGGGCGGCAAGACCGGGATCAACACGGCGGCCGGCAAGAACCTGGTGGGCGCGTTCCACCCGCCGGCCGGGGTGCTGGCCGACCTGGACCTGCTGGCCAGCCTCGCGCAGATCGACCTGGTCGCCGGGTTGGCCGAGGTGGTCAAGTGCGGGTTCATCGCCGATCCGGCGATCCTGGAGCTGATCGAGGCCGATCCGGCGGCGGCCGCCGACCCGACCGGGCCGCAGGTGCGGGAGCTGATCGAGCGCGCCGTGCGGGTCAAGGCCGACGTCGTCGGTGACGACCTGCGCGAGTCGGGGCTGCGTGAGGTGCTGAACTACGGGCACACCCTGGCCCACGCGATTGAGAAGGTGGAAGGCTACCGCTGGCGCCACGGGCACGCGGTGTCGGTCGGCCTGGTCTACGCGGCGACCCTGGCCCGGCTGGCCGGGCGGCTTGACGCGACGGTCGCCGACCGGCACGCGTCGGTGCTCGCCGCCCTGGGACTGCCCACCAGCTACCGGGCCGAGGCGTGGCCGGGGCTGCTGGCCACGATGCGGGTGGACAAGAAGGCCCGGGGAAGCCGGCTGCGGTTGGTGGTGCTCGACGCGCTGGCCCGGCCGGGAATCCTCGACGGCCCGGCTGACACGTTGCTCGCCGAGGCGTACCGGCAGGTGGCGGCGTGACGGGAGGTGGCGGGGCGTGCGGACGTACGTGTTGAACGGCCCGAACCTGGGCCGGCTGGGCAGCCGTCAGGTCGACGTGTACGGGCTGACCAGCTACGCCGACCTGGTGGCGATGTGTGAGCAGGTGGGCCGGGACGCCGGGCTCGACGTCGAGGTGCGCCAGACCGACGCCGAGCACGAGATGCTCGGCTGGCTGCACGCGGCGGCCGACGCCGAGGCCGCCGTGGTGCTCAATCCGGGTGCCTGGTCGCACTACTCGTACGCGGTCCGGGACGCCTGCGCGCTGCTGCGTGGACCGCTCGTCGAGGTGCACATCTCCAACATTCACGCCCGCGAGCAGTTCCGGCATCACTCGGTGGTGTCGGCGGTCGCCACCGGGGTGATCTGTGGGCTCGGGGTGGACGGCTACCGGCTGGCGCTGCTGCACGTCGCCCGGTTGGCCGCAGCCAGTCCCCGCTGAGCCGGGACAGGCGCCGGTCGCGGGCCGTGTCCTGCTGCGTTGGGTCGGGTAGAGGTCGGGCCGTCCCGGCTGAGCCGGGTCCGGCCCGATAGACTTGGCAGATCCGTCCGCACATTGATGATCAAGGCAGGAAATGGCGACCACCAACGACCTGAAGAACGGGCTGGTTCTCAACCTCGACGGCGAGCTGTGGGCCGTCGTGGAGTTCCAGCACGTCAAGCCCGGCAAGGGCGGCGCTTTCGTGCGCACCACCCTGAAGAACGTGCTCTCCGGCAAGGTGGTCGACAAGACCTTCAACGCGGGCACCAAGGTCGACACCGCGACCGTCGACAAGCGGACCATGCAGTACCTGTACGCCGACGGCGAGGACTACGTCTTCATGGATCTGGAGACCTTCGACCAGATAATGGTGCCCGGCGGCACGGTTGGCGAGGCAGCCAGCTACCTGCTGCCCGAGGCCCAGGCGATCGTGGCGACCCACGAAGGCGTGCCGCTGTACGTCGAGCTGCCGACCAGCGTGGTCCTCGAGGTCACCTACACCGAGCCGGGCCTGCAGGGTGACCGGTCGACCGGCGGCAACAAGCCGGCCACGATGGAGACGGGCGCCACCGTTCAGGTGCCGTTGTTCGTCACCACCGGCGAAAAGATCAAGGTCGACACCCGCGACGGCCGCTACCTCGGCCGAGCCTGATGGCCGAGGGGCCGAAGACCTCGATGCCGGCGCGCCGCAAGGCGCGTAAACGGGCACTCGACGTGCTCTACGAGGCGGACATGCGCGATCTGCCGCCGGCGCAGGTGCTGGTCGGTTACCTGGCCCGGCTGTCCCCGCGTCCGGAGCATCTCGACTACGCGGTCGGTCTGGTCGAGGGGGTGGCGGTCCACCGGGACCGGATCGACGAGCTGATCGGCAGCTACGCCGAGGGGTGGACGCTGGACCGGATGCCGGTGGTCGACCGCAACCTGGCCCGGATCGCCGTCTACGAGTTGCTCTACGTCGACGAGATCGACGACCCGGTGGCCATCACCGAGGCGGTCGAGCTGGCCCGGCAGATGTCAACTGACGATTCGCCGCGGTTCCTCAACGGTCTGCTGGACCGGATCGCCGAGTACACCCCGCACTAGCGGCTCCCGCCGCCACGGCGGGCACCGCCACGACCGCCGGTGCCACGCGACACCGCCGACGGGCCCGATCCAGCGGGATCGGGCCCGTCGGCGGTTGGGTGCGCAGCCGTCAGGAGGCGAAGAACGCCCGCGGGTCGGCGACCAGTACGCCGTGCTCGTTCAGCCGCTCGATGAGGCCGGACGGCGACGAGTCGTACACGATCGCCAGCGCCCGCAGGTCGTCGGCGCGGATGGACAACACCCGACCGTTGTAGTCACCGCGCTGCTGCTGGATCGCCCGGGCGTACCGGGCGACGTAGGCGAGGTCCTCGCCGACCTCGTCGTACAGCCGCTCCAGATCCAGGACGATCTTGCTGGTGGGCTCGTGACGTACCCCACTGCCGTCCGGCAGCAGTTCCGACACGGGTACCCGGTAGAAGTCGGCCAGTTCGGCGAGGCGGGAGACGGTGACTGCCCGGTCCCCACGCTCGTAGGAACCGACGACGACAGCCTTCCAACGCCCGTTCGACTTCTCCTCCACCCCCTGCAGGGACAGCCCCTGCTGCTGACGGATGGAGCGCAGGCGGGCGCCCAACGACTTGGCGTACTCAGAGGGCATACGGACTCTCCCAGTGCTTTGCCCGGGGCTTTCCCCAGCGATCGCTACGGAGCGTGACGGTACGGCGGTTCGCAAGCGCGGTCAAGTGGTGAATAGCTACCAGTGAACAAGATCGTGACGACTTGCCCCAAATTTCGTCTTACTGATGCGACACTCAGCGCCCGATATCGGCTCGGCAACGGGACGCTGGTAACGTTCGGCGTGACCGCTGACCAGCCGGGTGCCGGCCGGCGGTACCCATGACGTCCTTTAACGACCCGTCCCGTGAGGCGGGGAAGGGGGTCCGCTGTGGCCTACCCGTCGGCCACCCAATCATCGGCGACGATGCCACCGTCTGTTAAGAGCATCCTGACCAGCGCCGACATTCAACGCGTCGTCGACCGGATCGCCCATCAGGTGCTGGAGAAGACCAACGGGGCGCAACGCACCGTACTACTCGGAATTCCTACCCGGGGCGTGCCGCTCGCCCGTCGGCTCGCCGACCGGATCCGCACCTTCGAAGGGGTCGCCGTCCCGGTCGGTGTGCTCGATATCACCCTCTACCGGGACGATCTCCGGCTGAAGGCCACCCGCGCGCTCGGGCCCACCGAGCTGCCCTCCGGTGGCATCGACGGCCAGCGGGTCATCCTGGTCGACGACGTCCTCTACTCGGGCCGGACCGTACGGGCGGCGTTGGACGCGATCAGCGACCTCGGCCGGCCCAGCTCGGTGCAGTTGGCGGTGCTGGTCGACCGGGGCCACCGGGAGCTGCCGATCCGCGCCGACTACGTCGGCAAGAACATCCCCACCGCGCTCACCGAGAACGTCAAGGTGCTGCTCGCCGAGGTCGACGGCTCCGACGAGGTACGGCTGTTCAGTTCCCCCGGCACGGCCCAGGCGGCGGACGGCCCGCAGCGGGGGAGGGACCAGCGATGATCAGGCACCTGCTGTCCGGCGCCGATCTGGACGCGGCGGACGCCACCCGGATCCTGGACACCGCGGTCGAACTCGCCTCGCTGGCCGGCCGCGAGGTGAAGAAGCTGCCCACCCTTCGTGGGCGCACCGTGGTGAACCTGTTCTACGAGGACTCCACCCGGACCCGGATCTCGTTCGAGGCCGCCGCCAAACGACTTTCCGCCGACGTGATCAACTTCTCGGCCAAGGGATCCAGCGTCTCCAAGGGCGAGAGCCTCAAGGACACCGCGCTCACCCTGCAGGCGATGGGGGCCGACGCGGTGGTAATCCGCCACCCCGCCTCCGGCGCCCCGCACCGGCTGGCCAACTGGGTGGACGGCTCGGTGGTCAACGCCGGCGACGGCACCCACGAGCATCCCACCCAGGCACTGCTCGACGCGTACACCATGCGGGCGCGGCTGGGCCGGCTCGCCGGCCTGCACGTGGTGATCGTCGGCGACGTGCTGCACAGCCGGGTCGCCCGGTCCAACGTTTTGCTGCTGGCCACCCTCGGCGCCAAGGTGACCCTGGTCGGGCCGCCGCCGCTGATCCCGGTCGACATCGCCACCGCGCTCGCCCCCGGCGTCGGGGTCGGCTACGACCTCGACGCCGTGCTGCCCACCGCCGACGTGGTGATGATGCTGCGGGTGCAGCACGAGCGGATGGCCGACTCCTACTTCCCGTCCGCCCGTGAGTACGCCCGCCGGTACGGCCTGGACGGGGCCCGGCTGCGCCGGCTGCCCGGGCACGCCATCGTGATGCACCCCGGACCGATGAACCGGGGCATGGAGATCTCCGCCGAGGTCGCCGACTCACCCCGCTCCACGATCGTGGAACAGGTCGCCAACGGGGTAAGCGTCCGGATGGCCGTGCTCTACCTGCTGCTCGGCGGCCGCGGCTGATGCGGCGCATCGGTCACCCACATTCGCACCGGCACCATCGCCCCCAGGCACACGACGAAAGGACCTCGCTGTGAGCGCGTACCTGATCAAGGGCGTCCGGGTCCTCGGCCGGGACCCCGTCGACCTGCTGCTGCGCGACGGCGTGGTCGCCGACGCCGGCTCCGGACTGACCGCGCCGGGTGCGCAGGTGCTCGACGCCGACGGCCTGATCGCCCTGCCCGGTCTGGTCGATCTACACACCCACCTGCGTGAACCCGGCCGGGAGGACGCCGAGACGGTGGAGACCGGATCGCGGGCCGCCGCGCTCGGCGGCTACACCGCCGTCTGCACGATGGCGAACACCTCCCCGGTGGCCGACACCGCCGGCGTCGTCGAACAGGTCTGGCGGCTCGGCCGCCAGGCCGGGCTGGTCGACGTACAGCCGATCGGCGCGGTCACCGTGGGCCTGGCCGGCGAACGCCTCGCCGAGCTCGGCGCGATGGCCGACTCCGCCGCCGCCGTGCGGATCTTCTCCGACGACGGGCACTGCGTCGCCGACCCCCGGCTGATGCGCCGCGCCCTGGAGTACGTCAAGGCGTTCGACGGCGTCGTCGCCCAGCACGCCGAGGAGCCCCGGCTGACCGAGGGCGCCCAGATGCACGAGGGTGAGGTCTCCACCCGGCTCGGCCTGACCGGCTGGCCGGCCGTCGCCGAGGAGGCGATCGTCGCCCGCGACGCGCTGCTCGCCGAACACGTCGGCAGCCGACTGCACGTCTGCCACCTGTCCACCGCCGGCAGTGTGGAGATCGTCCGGCAGGCCAAGGCCCGTGGGGTCCGGATCACCGCCGAGGTCACCCCGCACCACCTGCTGCTCACCCACGAGGCACCGACCAGCTACGACCCGGTCTTCAAGGTCAATCCGCCGCTGCGGACCGGCGAGGACGTCGCCGCGCTACGCGCCGCGCTCGCCGAGGGCGTCATCGACATCGTCGCCACCGACCACGCCCCGCACGCGGTGGAGGACAAGGAGTGCGAATGGGCGTACGCCCGGCCCGGGATGCTCGGGTTGGAGACCGCCCTGTCCGTGGTGCTGCTCACGACCGCGTTGCACGACGACGACGGTGCACCAGACTGGGAGCTGATCGCCGAGCGGATGTCCCGGGCCCCGGCCCGGATCGCCGGGCTGACCGGGCACGGGCACGACCCCGCGCCGGGCGTCCCGGCGAACCTCACCCTGATCGACCCGGCCGTCAGCCGCACCGTCGACCCGGCCGAGTCGGCCAGCCGCAGCCGCAACACCCCGTACGCCCGGATGGTGCTGCCCGGCCAGGTGGTCGCCACCTTCCTGCGCGGCGACGCAACGGTGCTCGACGGAAAGGCCGTGCGATGAACGACACCACCAACACCACTGCGGCACCCCGTCGGCGGAATCCGGCGCTGCTGGCGCTCGAGGACGGCCGGGTCTTCCCCGGCGAGAGCTACGGCGCGGTCGGGGAGACCTTCGGCGAGGCGGTGTTCACCACCGCCATGACCGGCTACCAGGAGACGCTGACCGACCCGTCCTACCACCGGCAGGTGGTGGTGCAGACCGCGCCGCACATCGGCAACACCGGGGTCAACGTCGAGGACGACGAGTCGGACCGGATCCGGGTGGCCGGGTACGTCGTCCGCGACCCGGCCCGCCGTCCGTCGAACTGGCGCTCCACCGGTGACCTGGAGGACCGGCTCGCCGCCGAGGGCGTGGTCGGCATCTGCGGGGTCGACACCCGGGCGCTCACCCGCCACCTGCGTGACCGGGGGGTGATGCGGGTCGGCGTCTCCACCCTGACCGACGACCCGCAGGAGCTGCTGGACCGGGTCCGGCAGGCGCCGCAGATGGTCGGCGCGGACCTGTCCGCCGAGGTGACCACCGCCGAGCCCTACACGGTCACCGCCCAGGGCGAGCATCGTTACACGGTCGCCGCGCTGGACCTGGGTATCAAACGCAACGTGCCGCGCCGGCTGGCCCAGCGCGGGGTGACCACCCACGTGCTGCCGGCCACCTCGACGCTGGACGAGATCCTGGCCACCGGGCCGGACGCGGTGTTCTTCTCACCCGGGCCGGGTGACCCGGCCACCGCACACCACGCGGTCGAGTTGGCCCGGCAGGTGATGGCCCGACGTACGCCGTTGTTCGGTATCTGCTTCGGCTCGCAGATCCTCGGCCGGGCCCTCGGCTTCGGCACCTACAAGCTCGGCTACGGCCACCGTGGCATCAACCAGCCGGTGCTCGACCGCACCACCGGCAAGGTCGAGGTGACCAGCCACAACCACGGGTTCGCCGTGGACGCCCCGCTGAACACGGTGATCGACACCGATTTCGGCGGCGTCGAGGTGAGCCACGTGTGCCTCAACGACGACGTGGTCGAGGGGCTGCGGGCCCACGAGGTGCCGGCGTTCACCGTCCAGTACCACCCGGAAGCGGCGGCCGGCCCGCACGACGCGGACTACCTGTTCGACCGGTTCGTCGAGCTGATCGAGGGAAAACATGCCTAAGCGGACAGATCTGCAGCATGTCATGGTGATCGGCTCCGGGCCGATCATCATCGGCCAGGCCTGCGAGTTCGACTACTCCGGCACCCAGGCGTGCCGGGTGCTGCGCGCCGAAGGGCTGCGCGTGTCGCTGGTCAACTCCAACCCGGCGACCATCATGACCGACCCCGAGTTCGCCGACGCCACCTACGTCGAGCCGATCACGCCCGAGTTCGTCGAGCTGGTCATCGCCCGGGAGCGTCCCGACGCGCTGCTGCCCACCCTCGGCGGGCAGACCGCGTTGAACACCGCCGTCACCCTGCACTCCGCCGGCGTGCTGGACAAGTACGGCGTGGAGCTGATCGGGGCCGACGTCGACGCGATCCGCCGCGGCGAGGACCGGCAGCTGTTCAAGGACATCGTCGCCACCGCAGGTGGCGAGACCCCGCGCAGCCGGGTCTGCCACAGCATGGCCGAGGTGCACGACACCGTCGCCGAACTCGGGCTGCCGGTGGTGATCCGACCGTCGTTCACCATGGGCGGGCTCGGCTCGGGCATGGCGCACACCCCGGCGGACCTGGAGCGCATCGCCGGTGCCGGGCTGGCCGCCTCCCCGGTGCACGAGGTGCTCATCGAGGAGAGCGTGCTCGGCTGGAAGGAGTACGAGCTGGAGCTGATGCGCGACCGCAACGACAACGTGGTCGTGGTCTGCTCCATCGAGAACATCGATCCGATGGGGGTGCACACCGGCGACAGCGTCACCGTCGCCCCGGCGATGACCCTCACCGACCGGGAGTACCAGCAGATGCGCGACATGGGCATCGCGGTGCTGCGCGAGGTCGGCGTCGACACCGGCGGCTGCAACATCCAGTTCGCCGTGCACCCGACCACCGGCAGACTGGTCGTCATCGAGATGAACCCCCGGGTGTCCCGGTCGTCGGCGCTGGCGTCCAAGGCGACCGGCTTCCCGATCGCCAAGATCGCCGCCAAGCTGGCGATCGGCTACACCCTCGACGAGATCCCCAACGACATCACCAGGCAGACCCCGGCGGCGTTCGAGCCGGTCCTCGACTACGTCGTGGTCAAGATCCCCCGGTTCGCGTTCGAGAAGTTCCCCGGCGCCGACCCGGAGCTGACCACCACGATGAAGTCGGTCGGCGAGGCGATGAGCCTGGGCCGCAACTTCACCGAGGCGCTCAACAAGGCGATGCGCTCGATGGAGACCAGGGCCGCCGGGTTCTGGACGGTGCCCGACCCGGCCGGGGCCACCGTCGAGTCCACTTTGGCCGAACTGGCTGTCCCGCATGACGGCCGGCTCTACACCGTCGAACGGGCGCTGCGGCTGGGCGCCACCGTCGCCCAGGTCGCCGAGGCGTCCGGCGGCACCGACCCCTGGTTCCTGGAGGAGATCGCCGGCCTGGTCGAGCTGCGTGGCGAGATCGAGGCCGCGCCGGTGCTCGACGCCGCGCTGCTGCGCCGGGCCAAGCGGGCCGGGCTGTCCGACCGGCAGGTGGCCGCGCTGCGTCCGGAGCTGGCCGGCGAGGACGGGGTACGGGCGTTGCGGCACCGGCTCGGTCTGCGTCCGGTCTACAAGACGGTCGACACCTGCGCCGCCGAATTCGCCGCCCGTACGCCGTACCACTACTCCAGCTACGACGCGGAGACCGAGGTCGCACCGTCGGACCGACCAAAGGTGCTCATCCTCGGCTCCGGGCCGAACCGGATCGGCCAAGGCATCGAGTTCGACTACTCCTGCGTGCACGCGGTGATGGCGCTCGCCGAGTACGAGACCGTCATGGTCAACTGCAACCCGGAGACGGTCTCCACCGACTACGACACCGCCGACCGGCTTTACTTCGAACCGCTCACCTTCGAGGACGTGCTGGAGGTCTGGCAGGCCGAGGACGCCGCCGGCCGGGCCGCCGGCGGCCCCGGCGTGGTCGGGGTGATCGTCCAGCTCGGCGGGCAGACCCCGCTCGGGCTGGCGCAGCGCCTCGCCGACGCCGGGGTGCCGATCGTCGGCACCCCACCGGAGTCGATCCACCTGGCCGAGGATCGGGGGGCGTTCGGTCAGGTCCTGGCCCGCGCCGCGCTGCGCGCCCCGGCGCACGGCACCGCTGTGTCGTTCGAGCAGGCCAAGGCGATCGCCGACGAGATCGGCTACCCGGTGCTGGTCCGCCCGTCGTACGTGCTCGGCGGGCGCGGCATGGAGATCGTCTACGACGACGCGACGCTGCGCGACTACATTGGCCGGGCCACCGACATCTCGCCGGAGCATCCGGTGCTGGTCGACCGGTTCCTCGACGACGCCATCGAGATCGACGTGGACGCGCTGTGCGACGCCACCGGTGAGGTCTACCTCGGTGGGGTGATGGAGCACATCGAGGAGGCCGGGATCCACTCCGGCGACTCGTCCTGCGCGCTGCCGCCGATCACCCTGGCCGCCCCGCACCTGGCCACCATCCGGCACTACACCGAGCAGATCGCCCGCGGCGTCGGGGTGCGCGGGCTGCTCAACGTGCAGTACGCGCTCAAGGACGACGTGCTGTACGTGCTGGAGGCCAATCCGCGCGCCTCGCGGACCGTGCCGTTCGTCTCCAAGGCCACCGCGGTGCCGCTGGCCAAGGCGGCGGCCCGGATCATGCTCGGCGCCACCGTCGCGCAGCTGCGCGACGAAGGGATGCTGCCGGCCACCGGCGACGGTGGCACGTTGCCGCCGGACGCGCCGATCGCGGTCAAGGAGGCGGTGCTGCCGTTCAAGCGGTTCCGCACCCGCGCCGGCCACGGCGTCGACTCGCTGCTCGGCCCGGAGATGAAGTCGACCGGCGAGGTGATGGGAATCGACCCGGCGTACGGCAACGCCTTCGCCAAGTCGCAGGCTGCCGCGTACGGTTCCCTGCCGACCAGCGGAAAGATCTTCGTGTCGGTAGCCAACCGGGACAAACGCGCGATGATCTTCCCGGTGAAGCGGCTGGCCGATCTTGGATTCGACATCGTCGCCACCGCCGGCACCGCCGAGGTGCTGCGCCGCCACGGCATCGCCTGCGAACTCACCCGCAAACACTGGGAGGAGTCCGGCGACGGGCAACCGGACGCGGTGACGTTGATCGCCTCCGGCGGGATCGCCTTGGTGATCAACACGCCGCAGGGTTCCGGTGCCAGCGCCCGCTCCGACGGGTACGAGATCCGCAGCGCGGCGGTCAACGCGGACACCCCGTGCGTGACCACCGTGCCCGGCGTCGCCGCCGCCGTGATGGGCATCGAGGCGCTGATCAACGGGGACATGGCGGTCCGGCCACTGCAGCAGCTGCACGCGGCGCTACGCCCGGAGACAGTCGGCCGGCAGGCCGCCCGGTGACCCGCTCCGGCGGGTACCGGCTGGCCCGGTCGGCGTTGTTCCGGCTCGGCGGCGGCGACGCCGAGACCGCCCACGAATGGACGCTGCGTCGGCTGGCCGCCCTGTCCCGCAGCCGGGTGGCGCTGGCCGCGTTGCGCACCCGGTACGCGGTAGCCGCGCCGCGTACCGTCTTCGGGATCCACTTCCCCAACCCGGTAGGCCTGGCCGCCGGGATGGACAAGGACGGCCTGGCCCTGCCCGCCTGGCCGGCGCTGGGCTTCGGCTTCGTCGAGGTCGGCACGGTCACCGCGCGTCCCCAGCCGGGCAACCCCCGACCCCGGCTGTTTCGGTTGCCGACCAGCGAGGCGGTAATCAACCGGATGGGTTTCAACAACGCCGGCGCCGAGGCGCTCGCCGACCGGCTCGCGGTGCTCGGCCGGCTGGACGAGCGGGCCGGGTTCGGCCGATCGCATCCGGCGCACGCCGACCGCCCGGTGCCGTTGGGCATCTCGCTCGGCAAGTCGAAGGTCGTGCCGATCGAGGAGGCGGTCGACGACTACCTGTCGGCGTACAAGGCACTCAGCGGCTACGGCCAGTACTTCGTGATCAATGTTTCCTCGCCGAACACCCCGGGACTGCGGCAGCTGCAGGACCGCGAACACCTCGACACCCTGCTGGCCGCGCTGGTGGGGGAGCGGCCGATCCTGGTCAAGATCGCGCCGGATTTGGCCGAGTCGGCCATCGCCGAACTGCTGGAGGTCTGTCTGGCCCGGGGTGCGGCCGGGGTGATCGCCACCAACACCACCCTGTCCCGGTCCGGCCTGGCCGTCGACGACGCCGGTCAGGCGGAGCAGGCCGGCGGGCTGTCCGGCCGTCCGTTGACCGGCCGGGCCCGCGAGGTGGTCTCCTTCGTCCATCGGGAGACCGACGGCGGGTTGCCGGTCATCGGGGTCGGCGGCATTCTCGACCCGGACGACGCAGCCCGGATGTTCGACGCCGGTGCCAGCCTGGTGCAGCTCTACACCGGCTTGCTCTACCGGGGTCCGGGGCTGGTCCGGGCGATCGCCCGGCAGGTCCGGGGCCGATGAGCGTACCGCGTCCGGCGGGCCCGGGGCCGACGAGCGCACAGCTGCCGGTGCCCGGCGACAGCCACCGCGCCGATCGGTTGCGGGAGCTGGACCGTCGGCACGTCTGGCATCCGTACGCCGCGCTGCCCCCGGCCATGGCACCCCTGCTGGTCGACAGCGCCGCCGGGGTCCGGCTGCGGCTGGCCGACGGGCGGGAACTGGTCGACGGGATGTCGTCGTGGTGGGCCGCCGTGCACGGCTACCGGCACCCGGTGCTGGACGCGGCCGTCACCGACCAACTGGGTCGGATGGCGCATGTGATGTTCGGCGGGCTCACCCACGAGCCGGCGGTCCGCCTCGCACAGACCCTGGTGGAGATCACCCCGCCCGGCCTGGAGCACGTCTTCCTCTGTGATTCGGGCTCGGTGAGCGTCGAGGTCGCGATCAAGATGGGCCTGCAGTACCAGCTCGGCCAGGGCCGGCCCGGCCGGCGCAAGTTGGCCACCTGGCGCGGCGGCTACCACGGGGACACCTTCCACCCGATGAGCGTCTGCGATCCAGAGGGCGGGATGCACCACCTGTGGCGCGGAGTGCTGCCGGCGCAGGTGTTCGTGCCCGCCCCGCCGGGCGACTTCGCTGCGGCGCCGGACGAGCGGTACCTGGCCGAGCTGGTCGACGCGGTGGCCCGGCACGCGGACGAGATCGCCGCGGTGATCGTCGAGCCGGTGGTGCAGGGCACCGGCGGCATGCGGTTCCACCATCCGGCGTACCTGCGCGCCCTGCGTGAGGCGACCGCCGCGCACGACGTACTGCTGATCTTCGACGAGATCGCCACCGGGTTCGGCCGTACCGGCGCGTTCTTCGCCGCCGAGCACGCCGGGGTGACACCGGACGTGCTCTGCCTGGGCAAGGCGTTGACCGGTGGCTACCTCACGCTGGCGGCCGCGCTGTGCACCCCGGAGGTGGCCGCCGGGATCTCCGCCGGTGGGGTCCTCGCCCACGGGCCGACCTTCATGGGTAATCCGTTGGCCTGCGCGGTCGCCAACGCCTCGATCGGACTGCTGCGTGCCGCCGTGCCGACGGTCGGGTCCAGGCCGGTCGCGGCCTGGCAGGTCGCCGTACGGCGGATCGAGGCTGGGCTGCGCGACGGCCTGGCTCCGGTCGCGACGCTGCCCGGCGTGCGCGACGTCCGGGTGCTCGGCGCGATCGGGGTGGTCCAGCTGGACCGGCCGGTCGACCTGGCGGCGGCGACCGCGGCGGCGGTGGACGCCGGGGTGTGGCTGCGGCCGTTCCGGGACCTGATCTACACCATGCCGCCCTATCCGGCGGACGACGATGACATTGCGCGGATCGCCCGCGCGATGGCGGCTGCGGCCGTCGCGGTACCGCGCTGAGGTCCACCCGGTGGTACCGCCGAGGAAGGGAGAGTCGATGGAAACCTTTGGTCAGCGACTGCACCGGGCCGTCAGCGTCCGGGGCCCGCTGTGCGTGGGTGTCGACCCGCATCCGCAGCTGTTGACCCGGTGGGGGCTGCCGGACGACGTCGACGGGCTGGCCCGGTTCGCCGCGACGGCGGTCGACGCACTCGGCGACGTGGCCGCAGTGGTGAAGCCTCAATCGGCCTTCTTCGAACGGTTCGGGGCTGCGGGCATCGGTGTCCTAGAGTCAACTATCCGACAGTTTCGCGAGGCTGGAGCCCTCGTCCTGCTCGACGTGAAGCGCGGCGACATCGGTTCGACGGTCGCCGCGTACGCCGCCGCCTACCTCGATCCGGCGAGCCCGTTGGCGGTCGACGCGGTCACGGCCAACCCGTATCTGGGCGTCGGGGCGCTCGCTCCGATGTTCGATCTTGCCAGCCGGCACGGCGGCGGCGTCTTCGTGGTCGCGCTGACCTCGAATCCCGAGGGGCGGGCCGTGCAACACGCCCGGCTGTCCGATGGACGCACCGTCGCTCAGACGGTGATCGATGAGATTTCGCAGCTCAACGTGGGTGCGGAGCCGATTGGCAGTTTCGGTCTGGTGGTCGGTGCGACCGTTGGTGACACCGGCCATGAACTGTCGCACGTCAATGGCCCAATGCTTGCCCCGGGGCTGGGTGCGCAAGGTGGACGGCCCGAGGACCTGCGGACAGTGTTCGAGCAAGCGCTTTCCGCAGTCCTTCCGTCGTACTCCCGTGAGGTGCTGAACGCCGGCCCGGATCCGTCGGCGTTGCGGGCCGCGGCCGAACAGACGCTTGTTAAGTGTCGGGAGGCTCTCGGGGTCCTGATCTGAGTAAGCGATCGATTACCCCCGCGTGATCGTGGTGCGGCCACGTTGCCGAAAACGTCGCTGACCGCTAGTTTTCCCCGCGCCGGGAACCACATGCCCCTTTGGTTCCCGGCCACACCACGTTTCACAGAGCGGCGGTGCGGTCCGCCCGTCGCGATAGGGACCTGAGGAGAACTGGTGCCGCTCCCGTCACTGACCCCCGAACAGCGCGCAGCCGCGCTGGAGAAGGCCGCGGAGATCCGTAAGGCCCGTGCTGAGTTGAAGGAGCAACTCAAGCAGGGCAAGACCACCCTCGCCGCCGTGCTCGACCGGGCGGAGTCCGACGACGTTGTCGGCAAGCTGAAGGTTTCCGCCGTGCTGCAGGCGATGCCGGGCATCGGCAAGATCCGGGCGACCCAGATCATGGAGAAGCTCAAGATCGCCGACAGTCGTCGCCTCCGTGGCCTCGGCGACCAGCAGCGCAAGGCACTGCTCGGGGAGTTCGCCGCGAACTGATTCGCGGCAGGGTGTAGAAACAAGCAGTGACCATGTATGACGACGCGCGCCCGGCAGCTCGGCTCACGGTCCTCTCCGGCCCCTCCGGGGTCGGCAAGGACAGCGTGATCGAGCTGATCCGGGCGTGCTCGCCCTGGATCTGGCTGTCCGTCTCGGTGACCACCCGCCCGATGCGGGACTACGAGGTCGACGGCGTCCACTACTACTTCGTCGACCGACCCGAGTTCGAGCGGATGGCTGCCACCGGGCAGCTGCTGGAGTGGGCCGAGTTCGCCGGCAACCTCTACGGCACTCCGCGCTCGGCGGTCGAGCAACGACTAAGCACCGGCGAGCCGGTGCTGCTGAAGATCGACCTGCAGGGTGCCCGGCAGGTGCGGGCGGCGATGCCCGAGGCCCAGCTGGTCTTCCTCGCGCCACCCAGCGTCGAGGAGCTGAAACGGCGCCTCGTCGGTCGGGGGACCGACGACGAGGAGACGATCCGTCGCCGGCTGGAGCATGCCGACGAGGAGCTGGCCGCCGAGCGGGAGTTCGACGTCACGGTGGTGAACGACGAGGTCGAGCGAGCCGCAACCGAGCTGGTAGGATTGCTCGGTTCGTCATTATTGACCGACGCCCAGTCACACCGCCCGGCCTGACAGCACCCAGCGACAGAGCCCGACGACACAGAGGTTGCATCCCGTGGGATCCATTGCCAGCCCGGAAGGCATCACCAACCCGCCCATCGACGAGCTGCTGGAGAAGACCTCGTCGAAGTATGCCCTGGTGATCTTCGCAGCCAAGCGTGCCCGCCAGGTCAACGCGTACTACAGCCAGCTCGGTGAGGGCCTGCTGGAGTACGTCGGACCGTTGGTGGAGACCACGCCGCAGGAGAAGCCGCTCTCGATCGCCATGCGAGAGATCAACTCCAACCTGCTCACCGCCGAGCCCACCGACCAGCCCTGAGCGCCGGTACGCCGGCCCGCGTCCCGCCCCGGGTCGTTCTCGGCGTCGGCGGCGGGATCGCCGCGTACAAGGCGTGTGAGCTGCTCCGACTGCTGACCGAGTCGGGCCACCAGGTCAAGGTGGTGCCGACTGCGGCGGCGTTGCGTTTCGTCGGCGCGCCGACCTGGTCGGCGCTGTCCGGACAGCCAGTCGCCGATGACGTCTTCAGCGACGTCCACGACGTGCCGCACGTGCGGCTCGGCCAGCAGGCCGACCTGGTGCTGGTCGCCCCGGCCACAGCGGACCTGATCGCCCGGGTCGCGCACGGGCTCGCCGACGACCTGCTCACCAACACTCTGCTGACCGCCCGGTGCCCGGTGCTGCTCGCCCCGGCGATGCACACCGAGATGTGGGAGCATCCGGCCACCGCCGACAACGTCGCGCTGCTGCGCCGTCGCGGTGTGCTGGTCATCGAGCCGGCGACCGGCCGGCTGACCGGTTCCGACTCCGGCAAGGGCCGGCTGCCCGACCCCGGGGAGATATTCGCCGTCGCCCGCCGGCTCCTGGCCCGGTCCGTCGACCCGGCCGCCGGCCTCGTCGGCGCCGACCTCACCGGCCGGCGGGTGGTGGTCACCGCCGGCGGCACCCGCGAACCGCTCGACCCGGTGCGGTTTCTCGGCAACCGGTCGTCCGGCAAGCAGGGGTACGCCGTCGCTCGTACCGCCGTCGCCCGTGGCGCGCAGGTGACGGTGGTCGCCGCGAACGTCTCGCTGCCCGATCCGGCCGGTGTCCGGCTGATCCGGGTGGGCAGCACCGAGGAGTTGCGGGTCGCCACGCTCGCCGCGGCGGCCGAAGCCGACGTGGTCGTGATGGCGGCGGCGCCAGCCGACTTCCGGCCGGCGAGCTACGTACCCACGAAGATCAAGAAGGGCGACGGCGGGCGACCGGCAGTGATCGAACTGGTCACCACCCCGGACATCGCCGCCGAACTCGGCGCGGCAAAGCGACCCGGACAGCTCCTCGTCGCGTTCGCCGCGGAGACCGGTGACCTGCTGACCAACGCCCGGGCGAAGCTGGCGCGCAAGAACGCGGACCTGATCGTCGCCAACCAGGTGGGTGTCGACCGGGTGTTCGGTGCCGACGCCAACTCGGCCACAGTGCTCGACGCCGACGGTCCGGTCGCGGTGCTCGACGAACGCGGCAAGGAGCAGCTCGCCGACGACATATGGGATCTGGTAGTGGCCCGACTGTCGCAGTGAGCTGCGCTACGTCGGTCGGCGCACCGCCGGATTCCTTCGTCGGCACGGCGCCAGGCCCCAACGTGGATGACTAGACTGCCGGAGACCATTGCTTTCGGATTCAAGGAGTACCGTGGCACGCCGTCTCTTCACCTCCGAGTCTGTCACGGAGGGCCACCCGGACAAGATCGCCGACCAGATCAGCGACGGGATCCTCGACGCGCTGCTGACCCAGGACCCCCGGTCCCGGGTCGCGGTCGAGACCCTGATCACCACCGGCCAGGTGCACGTCGCCGGGGAGGTGACCACCCAGGCGTACGCGGACATCCCGGCCATCGTTCGCGAGACGATCCTCGGGATCGGCTATGACTCCTCCAAGAAAGGGTTCGATGGCGCGTCCTGCGGCGTGAGCGTGTCGATCGGCGCACAGTCGCCGGACATCGCCCAGGGCGTCGACACCGCCATCGAGCGCCGGGTCGGCGAGTCGGCCGACGACACGCTCGACGCCCAGGGCGCCGGCGACCAGGGCATGATGTTCGGATTCGCCTGCTCGGAGACGCCGGAGCTGATGCCGCTGCCGATCGCGTTGGCGCACCGGCTGGCGAGACGGCTGTCGGTGACCCGCAAGGACGGCACCATCCCGTACCTGCGGCCGGACGGCAAGACCCAGGTCACCGTCGAGTACGACGGGCTGCGGCCGGTGCGGCTGGACACCGTGGTCGTTTCCAGCCAGCACGCCGCCGACATCTCGCTGGAGTCACTGCTCACCCCGGACGTGCGCGAGCACGTGATCGCCCCCGAGCTGGAGGGCCTCGGCCTGGACACCGAGGGCTACCGGCTGCTGGTCAACCCGACCGGGCGCTTCGAGATCGGCGGACCGATGGGCGACGCCGGCCTGACCGGCCGGAAGATCATCGTGGACACCTACGGTGGGTACGCCCGGCACGGTGGCGGCGCGTTCTCCGGTAAGGACCCGTCGAAGGTGGACCGTTCGGCGGCGTACGCGATGCGCTGGGTGGCCAAGAACGTGGTGGCGGCAGGACTGGCGGAGCGGTGCGAGGCGCAGGTCGCGTACGCGATCGGCAAGGCCCACCCGGTGAGCCTGTTCGTGGAGACGTTCGGCACCGAGAACGTGCCGGTGGACCGGATCGAACGGGCGATCGGCGAGGTGTTCGACCTGCGGCCGGCCGCGATCATTCGGGACCTGGACCTGTTGCGGCCGATCTACCGGCCGACCGCCGCGTACGGCCACTTCGGTCGGGAGCTGCCGGAGTTCGCCTGGGAACGCACCGACCGGGCCGCTGACCTGAAGTCCGCCGCCGGAGCCTGACCCACCGCCGCTGACCGTACCGCCGGGGGTGGCGGGTCGCCGGCCACCCCGGCGGCCGGGCAGGATGGCCCGGTGAGCACCCGAGCGGGACACGACCGGCAGCCGGCCGACCGGCTGCCGGTCGCGCGTATCTGCGTCGACGTGCCGCTGCCGCACCTGGACCGGCCGTTCGACTACCTGGTCCCGGCGGAGCTCGACGACGGCGTGCAGCCGGGCACCCGGGTCCGGGTCCGGTTCGCCGGCCAACTGGTGGCCGGGTGGGTGCTGGACCGGGTGGCCGCCTCCGGTCACGACGGCAAGCTCGCCTTCCTCGACAAGCTGGTCTCGCCGGAACGGGTACTCAGCGCCGAGATCGCCGCTCTGGCCCGCACCGTCGCCGACCGGTACGCCGGGCACCTGGCCGACGTGCTGCGGCTGGCCGTGCCGCCGAGACACGCCCGCGTCGAGCAGGAGCCCAGCGAACCCGAGCCCGGTCCCGCCACCGCGCCGACTGACACCGAGCCACCCACCGCTGTGCCGACCGACGCGGTGTCGACCGACGCCGACGGATGGGCGGCGTACCCGTCCGGACCCGCTTTTTTGCGGGCCGTCACCGACGGCCGGCCGGCCCGCGCCGTCTGGGCGCCGCTGCCTGGCGAGGACTGGCCGGCCCGGTACGCCGAGGCGATCGCCGCCACCGTACGGGCCGGCCGGGGCGCGGTCGCGGTGCTACCGGACGGACGCGACGTCGACCGGCTCGACGCGGCCCTGCGCCGGGTCCTCGGCGCCGACCGGCACGTGGTGCTCACTGCGGCGCTCGGCCCGGCCCGGCGCTACCGGGCGTTTCTCGCGGCGAGACGCGGCCAGGTCAAGGTGGTCGTCGGCACCCGGGCCGCGATGTTCGCCCCGGTCGCCGATCTGGGCCTGGTCGCCATCTGGGACGACGGCGACGACGTGCACGCCGAACCGCGCGCGCCCTACCCGCACGCCCGTGAGGTCCTGCTCACCCGGGCACAGCTGGGCGGGGTCGCGGCGCTGCTCGGCGGCTTCGCCCGCTCCGGCGAGGCGCAGCAGCTGGTCGAGACCGGCTGGGCCCGGGAAATCATCGCTGCCCGGGCGACCGTCCGGCGACGTGCCCCACGGGTCACCCCGGCCGGCGACGATGCCCAGCTGGCCCGCGACGCCGGTGCCGCCACCGCCCGGCTGCCCAGCCTGGCTTTCACCACCGCGCGTACGGCGTTGCAGGCCGGGATGCCGGTGCTGGTGCAGGTGCCCCGGCGCGGCTACCTGCCGGCGGTGTCCTGCGCGGACTGCCGGACCCCGGCCCGCTGCCCGCACTGCGCCGGCCCGCTGGCCCTGCCGGCGGCGACCGCCACCGCACAGTGCCGCTGGTGCGGCCGGCCGGCCGCCGGATACGCCTGCCCGCACTGCCACGGCCGGCGGCTACGGGCGGCGGTCACCGGTGCCCGGCGTACCGCCGAAGAGCTGGGCCGGGCGTTCCCCGGCACCACGGTGCGGACCTCCGGCCGCGACGAGGTGCTCACCTCGGTGCCGGCCGAACCGGCGGTGGTGGTGGCCACCCCGGGGGCCGAGCCGGTGGCCGTCGGCGGCTACGGCGCCGTACTGCTGCTGGACACCTGGGCGTTGCTGACCCGGGCCGACCTGCGTGCGGCGGAGGAGGCGCTGCGCCGCTGGCTGTCCGCCGCCGCGCTGGCCCGCCCGGCGGCCGACGGCGGCCAGGTGGTGGTGGTCGCCGACGGCGGGCTCGCCCCGGTGCAGGCACTGCTGCGCTGGGATCCCGGCTGGTTCGCCGCCCGCGAGTTGGCCGACCGGCGGGAGCTGGGTTTCCCGCCAGCGGCCCGGATGGCCAGCGTGACCGGCCCCGCCGAGGCGGTGGCCGAACTGCTGGCCGCGTTGCGGATGCCGGACAGCGCCGAACTGCTCGGTCCGGTGCCGGCGGCCGACGGCCAGGAACGGATGCTGATCCGGGTCCGCCGGTCGCAGGCGGCCGAACTGGCCCGGCAGCTGCGGGTGGCAGCCGGCGCCCGCACCGCCCGCCGTGCCGGCCAGCCGGTACGCATCCAGGTCGACCCGCTCGACCTGCTCTAGCTGGCTTTAGCCAGGCGAGGGACGTGCACGGGAGTTCGTCTGGGTATGGGCTTGGTGTCGGCGTAGGCTGCGCCGGGTGACGAGGACGAGGCGATCGTGGGGTTCGGACAGGGCGGCGGCGGATGCCTCCTACACGGCGGCGTTCGACCGGTTGTTCGTTCAGGGTCGTGACGCGGTCCTGTCTGGGACCCACTACCGGGACACGCCGCCGGTTGAGGGTGGCCGGTGGGGGATGTCGGTGGTGTTCGTTCCCGATACGGACAGTGTGTCGAGGCTGGCTGCGGTGACCGCCGAGGTGATGAGGTTGGTCGGTCCGGGTCACTGGCCGACCGGCGCCCCGGAGGCGGTGCATTTCACGGTCCGAGCCATTGAGACTCATCGCCGCGATGTTCCTGTGGGTGATCCGCTGGCGGGTCGGTGTGCGGCTGCACTAGGCCGGGCGGCTGCGGAGTGTCGGCCAGTCCGGTTCAGGCTGCGCGGGGTGACGCTCACGCCGTCCGGGGTGATGGTGTGTGCGTTTCCGCTTGACGACGCTGCTGACGGGTTCGCTGATCGGCTCGGTGAGGAGTTGGGGTCCGACGGCTGGTTCGAGGACAGCTATCACCGTGACATCTGGTACGCCACGCTGGTGCACTTCACCGGTGAGGTCCGCGACCGGCAGGGGCTGGTGGACTGGGTCGGCAGGCGGCGGGATCTGCATCTGGGCGAGGCCGCCGTCGACAGGGCGGAACTGCTGCGGTTTCGGCACAACGGCCGGCAGCCGGTACGGGTTGGGCTTGGACACGCGCGACTCGACGGGGTGTCTGTCGCGGCTTTCGTTTCAGACCGCCGGTAGCCGGTGGGGCGGCAGGTGCCGCCCCACCGGGGTTGGCGGCTATGTCCGGTAGCCGAGGCTGAGGACGGTCCAATCGGCGGCCATCCAGCGGGGTGCGGCGATGACTCCCCGGGTGTCGAGCAGGATCGGGGTGCGGACTCGGTTGGCGATGGTCTGTGGGTCGAGCGCGCCGAACTCGGGCCAGCCGGTGGCCACAATGACCAGGTGGGCGTCCTGAGCGGCGTCAGCGGCGGTCTGGGCATAGGCCAGGTCCGGAGCTGCTTGCCGGGCCTGGGGCATGGCCTGGGGGTCGTATACGGTGACGGTCGCGCCTTGGTAGTGCAGGCGGGTGGCGACGTCGAGGGCGGGTGAGTCGCGTACGTCGTCGATGCCCGCTTTGAACGCGGCGCCCCAGACGGCGATGCGACGTCCTGTGAGTGTTCCTCCGACGGCTGAGCGGGCTAGGTCGATGGCACGGTGGCGCACGTGTTGGTTGATCGTGTCGACGCTGCGGAGCAGGTTCACGGCCGGAGTGATGTCGGCGGCGGTGGCCTGTTGGGTGAAGGCGTGAAGGTCCTTGGGTAGGCAGCCGCCACCGAAGCCGAGTCCGGGTGTTAGGTATTGATGTCCGATGCGGGCGTCGTGGCCGATTGCGTCGGCGAGGTCGCTGATGTTGGCACCTACAGCGGCGCTCATCTCGGCTACGGCGTTGATGAACGAGATGCGGGTGGCCAGATAGGCGTTCGCGGTGGCCTTGACCATCTCAGCGGTGACGCGGTCGGTGACGAGTAGCGGGCAGCCGTGGGAGCGGGTGATCGGGGCGTACAGGTCGCGGAGAACTTGCTCGGCGGCGGCGCTGTCGGCACCGACGACGATGCGGTCCGGGGTGAGGGTGTCGGCCACTGCGGTGCCCTCGCGCAGGAACTCCGGATTCCAGGCGACTTCGATCTGCTCGGCGGCGGGGGCGAGGCTGCGGGCCAGGGTTTCGAGCTTTGCGGCGGTGCCGGGTGTGACGGTGGACTTGCCGACGATCAGGCATGGCTGGTGTAGATGCGGTGCGAGTTCGTGGACTGCGCCGGTGAGCTGGGACAGGTCGTAGGTGCCGTCCGGGCCGGAGGGGGTGCCCACGGCGAGGAAGTGGACCTCGCCGTGGGTCGCGGCCTGTTTGAAGTCGGTGGTGAAGCGTAGGCGTCCGATGGCCAGGTTGCGGGTCAGCAGTTCGTCGAGTTCGGGTTCGTGGAACCAGCCACGCCCTTCGTTCAGGGTGTCGACCTTGATCGGGTCGATGTCGACGCCGATGACGTCGTGCCCGATCTCGGCCATGCCGGCGGCGTGGGTAGCGCCCAGGTGCCCGGCGCCGATGACGGTGATCCTCAACAGATGTCCTTAATATGATTTGCGGTTATTGATGTTGTGCGGTGGTGCGGTTTCGGGTCCTGGCGGTCACCGCCTTCGCGTCGAGTGGGCTGGGTCACAGGGTGCGGACGGTCCAGCCGGCGGCGGTCCACTGGTGGTGGTTGAGTCCGCCCCGGGCGTCGATGAGCACGGCATCCGAGGCAGGGCGCAGCGCGGCGGGGTCGACCGTGGTGAACTGCGGCCAGCCGGTCAGGTGCAGCAGCACCCGTGCACCCTCGACAGCGGTAGCCGGGTCGGTGGCGTACTCCAGTTCGGGGCGTTCGGCGCGGGCGTGGGCCATCGCCTGCGGGTCGTATACCCGCACGTTGGCTCCTGCGTGGTGTAGGCGGGTCGCGACGTCGAGGGCGGGCGAGTCCCGAATGTCGTCGATGCCGGGCTTGAAGGATGCGCCCCACGTAGCGACGGGTTGCCCGGCGGGCTTGCCGTTCAACGCCTGGATTGCGAGGTCGACGGCGCCTCGGCGGCGGCCCTGGTTGATGTGGTCGACCACAGTGAGCAGGTTCGTCCAATCTCCGATGCCCAGGTCAGTGGCCAGCGCGACGAAGCCACGGAGGTCCTTGCTCAGGCAGGAGCCACCGAACCCGAGGCCGGGTGCGAGGTAGTCCGAACCGATCCGGGGGTCGTGCCCGATGACCTGAGCGAGGTCGGTGATGTTGGCGTGGACAGCGTGGCAGAACTCGGAGAGGGCGTTGATGAACGAGACGCGGGTGGCCAGGAACGCGTTGGCGGCCAGCTTGCACAACTCTGCGGTGACAAGGTCGGTGACGACCAGCGGCACCCCGACGGCCAGGCACGGTGCCCACAACTCGCGCAGAATCCGCTCCGCGTCGCCGCCGGCCCGCACACCCAGGACGATGCGGCTCGGGCGGCGAACGTCGGGAATGGAACAACTTTCCCTCATGAAGTCCGGGGAGGCCGCGACCTCGATTCGGATACCCGGGGCCGCTGATGCCGCCATCTGCTCGGCGAGCACGGCGCAGGTACCGGCGGGAACGGAGGACTTGACCACGATCAGGCTGTCGCGACGCAGTTCGCGGGCCAGGCGAGTGGCGGCGGCGTACACGTCGGTGAGGTCGTGGTTGTTCCCGTCGACGGATTGCGGGGTAGGCACGGCGAGAAAGTGCACGGTGGCGTGGTCGGCTGCCTGCCGGTAGGAGTCGGTGAAGGTCAGACCGCCGGTGGCCGCGCCGTCGGTGATCGCCTCAGCCAGGCCAGGTTCGGCGAACGGCGCATTGCCTGCACGCAATGCGGCAACGGTGTCCGGGTTGGTGTCCAATCCGAGGACGTCGTGGCCGAGACTGGCCATTCCGGCGGCGTACGGAGCGCCGAGCCGGCCGCAGCCGATGACAGTGATGTTCACGAGTCCTCCTCGCGGCGGGCGATGATCAGAGCGGGCTGGGTGGTGGCAATGAACCGGCCGGAGGGCTCGGCGGCGTGTAGCGCCGTGCGCAGGTCGCGGTCGAATGCGTCGAGCCGGTCACCGAGTAGTCCCGGCGATGAGTACGCCTGCGTGTACTGGTGGCCGACGACCTCATCGAGGGTCAGGAACCAGGGGTGGTCGGTGCGGATCACGGTCAACTGGTCGAACGCCGAGGCGCGTAGCACCGCCTCGTGGCCGCCGCCGGCCGGTGGCCGGTACATCTCGACCGGTCCGGCGTGCCGCTGGGAACCGAGATGCCTGCTGATCACCCGGTCGATCAGCGGGTACCACCACGGCTTCGGGGTACCGGCCGCGAACGACATGATCACGGCGACGAATCCGCCCGGCGCGACCAGGCGGTCCAGTTCGCGTAGGACCGTGGCGCGGTCGAACCAGTGGAACGCGTCGCCGATGGTCGTTCCCGCCACCCGGGGCAGACTGCTCAGGTCGTGGGCGTCACCCAACCGCCACTGGACCTTTCCTCGTCTCATGTGCTGCCCGGCAGCCTCCATCGCGGCGTCAAGCATCTGCGGGTTGGCGTCCAGTCCGATCACGTCTCGGCCTCGCTCGGCCAGGGCTACGGCCACGCTCCCAGGACCACAGCCCAGGTCCAGGACCGTTCCCGCTGGGCTCAGACCGGCGATCTGGTTCATGAACGCCGGCGGATGAGCCGGCCGGTATCGTAGGTATTCACGCTCAGTGCTGGCGAACAAGGTTGCTGGATCTGGATACGACATCAAATTCCTCCATCTCCTCACTGATCAATCCACGGGCCTTGCTCCGCTTCGGAGCCTGCGTGCCCGCCCGGATTGCGCTCCCTTACGGGACCGACGCTGGCAGCATCACCTCCGCTCCGTCGTCGCGCGGCCGAGGATCTCGGTCAACGTCTGGTAGACAGCGCGGCTCTGGTCGACAGTGAGGTGGAATACCTGCCGGTCCTCGAAGTCGCTGCGGGCGATGCGAATGAACGTCCTCGGATTGGGATCGTCGACATACTCCACCAATTGCATTTCCACCTCGACTGCCTGCCGCTCACTCGACGGATTGCACTCGAACCACCGGCTAGCGTGTGCAGGGGGCGAGGAGTCTGGATGGAAATCTGTGAATCCTGCCGTACACTCGCGCGGGTCACACCAGGGCTTATGCAGTTCTTTCGCCACCTTTTCCCCAAGGCTAGTTGATTCGGATGTATCTATATATTCAGTCGCCTTCGCGGTCGGTCTGCATAGACTTTTTGTTCCGCAAGGCATCTCGGCCCGCATAAGCGCGATGTGCCCCGCCTTCGAGTGGGCGGGCGTGCGGTCGGATGCGGTTGACGCCTTCGTTGTCTGTCGAATCCCAGAGGGCGAACAAAAATCGTCCTGTGCTCCGTCTCGCGATCCTGCCAATCTGATAGCCCTCCAAGTAGTCGACTCACAGTACGCGGTAGGATCATCGATGTGAATCACGCCGGAATGCGAAGGCCGGTGCTCTCCAAAATGTATGCTCACGGGGCGCCCGACGTGCGCCACGTGACCGACCCTCACTCAGATCGGGCCCGCTGAATCAGAATCCACGGTGGAAAATCTCAGCCTGCCCGCGCGAGCAGGCCCGGCGCACTCACCAGCCGTGCACCGATCAACTCTGGCCGCGTCGCTCCCGGAATCCGACGGGGCAACCGCAACGCGAACGCGAAGACAGCGGCTGCCCGTTCGTGGTCGGCGCACGGGCCTGGCACATTGCAGGCGAGGCAGAAACCGTCCGCGCTGGATATCGCATGCCGCTCCAACTCTTTCTGTGCGCGATCGATCTGGCCGCCGCCGTTATACGTCGACATCCTTTCCCCTTCTTGTCGCTGACAAATTCCGGCCGGCCACCCCTGTCATGATTTCTCTAGGGATGGGGTGCGCATTCCTTTCCTCTATACCTTTAGTCGATCGATACCGAAAGGGCCTGCTGCGCCCGCGTAAGCAAGTGCAGGCGCGGCGTCCCCGGGCGGCGACGTGTCGGCGGGCATCGCTTGATGCTGCCGAGTCGATCAGTGCGTTAACCGACTCTTTCTGCCCGGCCGTTACCGCTGTAGCTGGCGCGTCCTGCATAGCTACCTGCGATTCATAAACAAATGGGCTCAAGATTGTCTGCTCTCGATTCCGGCGTCACGGCGAGCGTGTTTCCGTGCCCCTGTCTCAGGCCACGTCAGGTTGCCCTTGCGCGCGAATGGCCGGGGCGGGCAGTCACCTGTGCCCCACAACCAGCGCCAGCGGCCTGCCAAGCGGCAGCCGGTCGAGGCTGCCCGGCTCCTGGCCGTGTACCAACGACGTGACCGCCCCAGCCGCCTCGATCGCTACCTCACAGACCCGGTGGGGACCAGCAGAAGCCCGGACGGTGATCGTGGCCCCTGCTGGCACCACCACCCGAACCCCGTCACCCGACCCGACGGGCAACGGCCACTCTGGAAGACTCGCGGCCCGCCACGGGTCTACGTCCGGCCCATCAACGCAGACATCCATACGGCGGTTGACGAACAGGCCCAACTGCGCATCTGTCGCCGCGCCTAACACCTGACGCAACGCCTGCCGTGCATGCGCCCGAGGCCACCGCGCCCGACCCTGCTCCAATCCACCGACCCACCGCGCGCTCACCGTCCCCGCGCGAGGACCCATGGGATGCAGCACCTTGTTCACCGCGTCGGCCAACTCCTGCCGCGACATCGGCCGTCCAGAGCCCGATGGTGAGATCAGGCGCAACCGCGCCCGCCGCAACAACTCGTTCGGCCGACGAACACTCTCCCCGTTTCGGGGAGTGCCCAGCTCGCCAGCACCGACCCTGACGGACGCGGCAGGGGGGACGAAGGCGGGCGTGCTGGCATCGGGATGCAAGTGCCCCCGACCCGATGCCAGCACGCCCGCCGCATCACCCGACAGCACGGAGACGTCGTCACGTACCACCGGGGAGCTGCCAAACGCTTGTTCGTCTCTGGTTGCCCTGGTCACCGTGTTCCCTCGCAGGATTGGCCCACCACCGAACTACGCTCCAGCGCCGTCCGGCACTGTAGGCGGTTCACCAGCGGGTCGTTGGTCGCCTATGGTTAGGAACACAATCCCGAACGTGACGACCAAGGGGTATGGCGGGAAGCGGGTATCGATATGCGCCCGATGCATATCTCTACCCGGCCCTCGTAGTGGACCCTGGTGACGTACCTCGTAGTGTTGTTTCCGCTTGCCCACAAGGACATCACGATGACCGCGACACACAAGGCGCGCTACTGCCGCTGCGGCACGCGTCTTGCCCGAGACAACTCCGGGACGCGCTGTTCCGGCTGTACTGCCGCCAACCGCGACCGGCTCCTCGCCGCACCCGAGGTGCCGGCCGACTTCTGGGACGAGGTGGTACTGCGAGAGGCGCTGGCTAGCCGACACATGGGCCGGGTGATCCGAGCGTGGCGCACCCACCCCCACCACGGCCGCCAGGACTTCCCACAAGATCAGGTAGCCGCCTGGGCTGGGATCACCCAGACCCAACTGAGCCGGATCGAGAACGGCCAGCCGCTGATGCATCTCGACCGACTCATTCAGTGGGCTCGGGTGTTACGCATACCCGCTGACCGGCTGTGGTTCGCCATGCCGGACTCAGCAACCTTCCCCGTTCAGCGGGACAGCGCCGCCACGGACGCGCTGGGCCTCACCGGAGCCGCGTCGTCCATCGCAGTGGACACGCCGGGCGGGCGCACTGCCGAGGAGGTTGATGGATCGTCAGCATGGGTACCGTCAGAGACGATCGAGCTAGTCACCCGTTTCACCCGAGAGGATCTTTCCTTGGACCGGCGAGAGGTCACCCGCACCATTGCCGGTGTGGTCTTCGGCGGCGTCATCCTCGAACGACTGGAGCGCTGGCTGTCCAATGCAGAGCCACAAGTGACCCTGCGGCGACCACAAGGTATCGGCAGTCAGGAAGTTGAACAGGTCGAGCATGCTGCCCAACTCTTCCGGAACTGGGACGACCGGTTCGGCGGAGGGCTCCGAAGGAAGGCGGTCGTCGGTCAGCTCAGCGAAGTCGCGGAAGAGTTGCGCGACTTCTCGCACTCGGCGCACTTGACCCGACGGCTGTTTGGTGCCATGGCGCAGCTGGCCGAAACTGCCGCCACAATGTCATGGGACTCCGGACAAGGCGCTATGGCCCAGAGGTATTACGTCATTGCCCTTCGGGCGGCTAAAGAGGCCGGTGACCGGGCATTCGGTGCCAACATCCTGGCAGGGATGGCTCGCCAACAATTCTATCTAGGGCGCGTTACCGAAGGTCTCGAACTGATCCGCCTCGCGCAGGATGGTGTCGACGGGCATGCGACGCCGAGGGTTCTCGCAATGCTACACACGCGCGAGGCATGGGCGTACGCCGAACAAGGAAGGATTGCCGCGTTTCGCCGCGCAACCAGCCGCGCTGAGGACTACCTCCGCGATGCGAATAGAGACGAAGACCCATACTGGATATCTTACTTTGACGAGGCTGAACTTGCCGGGGTAACCGGGGGTCGACTCTTGGAGGTTGCTCACCAAAGACGAGAGATCGCCGATGAGGCAGCGATCTATATCGGACAAGCGGTCCAGTTGCGCAGGCCGCACAGTCTTCGTAGCGCAGCACTCGATCATCTCGGTCTAGCTGAAACCCGACTGATCCAAGGCGAGGTCGATGAGGCCGTAAGGCTGAGTAACGCTGCTACAGACATCGTTGAAACGACGCATTCTGACCGAGTCAGAGTCAAGCTGACAGAATTGTATGGGCGCACCGAGGAATTTATCTCGGTGCCGGCGGTCGATCAACTGCGCGACAGAATCAGAAGCACCTTGGCTAGCCACACGACGTTGTGACCGTCGACATGAGACCGCGAGGATGGTATCACTTTGCCAAAGATCGGTGTGACCGGCCACATGAACCTGTCTCCAAGAACTGTCGAGCTGGTACGGGAGGCCCTGCGTGAAGCCCTTGTCCCTCATGTGTCAGCAGAACTCGTCGGCTTGAGTTGTATAGCTCGGGGTGCGGACAGTATCTTTGCTGAAGTGCTCCTCGATCTTGGTGGCAAGTTGGAGGTGATCCTCCCCGCCGCCGATTATCGCGAAAGGAAGGTTAAGCCAGATCATGCGGACTGCTTTGACGCCCTCATTCGTCGTGCGTCAAGCGTGCGGGTCATGCCATACGAGACCTCCAGTCGGCACGCCTACCAGGCGGCAAACGACGCTTTGATCGGCTCGTCAGATCGCCTCATCGCGATTTGGGACGGCGCCTCAGTCGTAGACAATGGCGGAACGGCGGCGGTGGTTCACGATGCCACCTCCAGAGGGCTTCCCGTCGACATCATCTGGCCTGAGGGTGCGGAACGATGCTGACCTGCAATCGTCGACGAATCGTCTTATACCGACATCCGCAGCACTCCCAACGCGCCAATTTAGCATTTGGGGCCATCGTCTATCTCGAAGATCTCTAATAGAGGGCGCCGGCGTCGGATACGCCGCCCGCCAGTTCCTGCTGCGAGATGCCCTGCCGACGCCGGTACGCCCACACCATCTCCCCGAGCACTGCGGTCGTCCTGCTCGACAGGCCGTTGTCGATCCGTGTCGAGGATAGCGGCGCGTCGGTGGTGGTGACGGACGAGTGACCGCAATACTGGCGAGGGTCGGCACAGCGGTCCCCGCCGGACCCGGTGGCTCAGCTGAGCCGGAAGGCCGACTGTGCGCCGGCGGCGGGACCGATGGTCAGTTGCCCGTCCTCGTGGCGTACGAAGGCCGACGGGACCCCGGCGAGGCGTAGCGAGACGCGTCCGTTCACCCGGTCGATCCGGTGGAAGCTCGCCTGGGCGGCGAACTCGGCGTCGTCGGCGACCGGGTCGAGGCGTACCGTGCCGTCGACCGCCCGCAGGTAATGTCCGGGCAGGTCGACCGACTGGATCGACACGGTGTCCGCCCCGGCCAGGCCGGCACCGATGCGGAACTGGGTGTCGGCCAGCCGCTGGGAGTGGGTGTCGACCAGCACGGTCGCGCCGACGTGGCGGACGAAGGCGCTGCGGGTGGTGTCGGCGGGGGAGAGCCGCACGATCGGGCCGCCCTCACCGACCGGTACGCCGAACAGCGGGTTGCCGTCGGCGTCCCAGTAGAGCTTCTGCACCCGGGCGTGCCGGTTCGGGTCGTACAGCGGGTCGCCGGTGATGTCCCGGTAGTCACGGGCGTGGTAGACCAGCACGGTGGTCTTGCCGTCCTCGGCGACGGTGAACGAGTTGTGTCCGGGGCCGTACCGGCTGGTCTGTTCGTTGGTGACGAAGACCGGCTCGGGGGTCTTCGTCCAGGAGCGGTGGTCGAGCAGGTCGGCGCTGGCGTCGGCGGTGAGCAGGCCCATACAGTAACGGGAGTCGGTGGCGCTGGCCGAGAAGGTCATGAACACCCGTCCGTTGCGGACGATCACCGCCGCGCCCTCGTTGACCGCGTAGCCCTGCACCTCCCATGGGCGGGTCGGGGTGGCGATGCGCACCGGCTTGGTCTTCAGGGTCCACGGGTCGGCCAGCTCGGCGATGTACAGGCTGGAGTTGACCGCGATCTCCGGCTCGCCCTGGGCCCAGACCAGGTACCGCCGGCCGTGATGGTGGAACGTCGTGGCATCCAGGGCGAAGCTGTCCCACTCGGTGACGATCTGACCGCGCAGTTGCCAGCCGGCCGGGTCCCGGGGGTCGTCCAGTGGGGACTCGAGCACGTACATCCGGATCCGGAACACGTTGTCGGAGTCGCCGGCGGCGAAGTAGACGTACCACTTGCCGTCGATGCGGTGCAGCTCCGGCGCCCAGATGTGGCCGCCCATCCGGCCGCTGGCCGGCCGCCGCCAGATCACCGTCTCGGTCGCCGTGGCCAGCCCGGCGATGGTGGACGCGCCGCGGATGACGATCCGGTCGTACTCGGGCACCGAGCCGGTGAAGTAGTACATGCCGGCGACCGGGTAGGTGACGAACGGGTCGGCCCGCTGTTCGACGAGCGGGTCGATCGTCGGTACGCGGTAGACCTGCGCGTCGGTGGGCGCGCCGACCGGGCCGGGGGTGTTGCCGGCGGTCGGTGCGGCGGCGGCCGGGTCCGGCCGTCCGGCGCCGGCGGTCAGCCCACCGGCCAGACCGGTCAGGCCGGCAGCGGCGAAGCCCAGGCCGCCGTGCAGCAGGGCGCGCCGGTTCACCTCGTACGTCATGGGGGCCACCTCAGTCATTTGGTGCGGATGCGGATGAAGGTCACGGAGTACGGCTCGAAGGTGTGCGTGAAACTGGACGCCACGCCGGTGAGCTGGGTGGTGACCGGCTGGATCGGCTCGGCCGACCGGGTGTTCTGCTGGCCGGGGTCGCCGCTGATCACGGTCATCCGGGCATGCGAACGGACCGGCAGGTCGCCAAGGTCGATCCGGGTCACGGCCGCCTTTTCCTGCGCGTTGACCACCTTGACCAGCAGGTCGCCGGTGGCGTCGTCGCGGGTGACGACCTGGGCGAACGGGCGGGTGACCTGGTCGTCGACGAACTCGCCCCACACCTCGCCGTCCAGCAGCAGGGTGACGTGATCGCCACGCACCTTGACGGTGATGTCGTACGTGGTGCCGGTGGTGATCTGGTTCGGTTTGGCGATCAGCGTCTGCTTGGCCCCGTTGGTGGCCTTCTCCACCGCCCCCTGGGTGTTGTTCCAACCGCCGAGGTTCCACCAGTAGAAGTTGCCGGCGTCCTTGACCCCGAACCCGATCAGGAAGCCCTCCGCGCCGGCGTTCTTCGTGGCCGTCAGCGACAGGTCGTAGTCGGTGGCGGTGATCTCGGCGGCGGCGACCATGGTGTCCAGCGCGGCGGTGTCGCTCTGCGTGTACGCGCCGTCGACCACCGCCCAGCTGCCCCGGTTGGCGACCGGCGTCCACTGGCCCGCCCCGGCGGAGAAGTCGTCGCTGAACAGCATGGTGCCGTCCGGGGCGGTGACCGTCACATCGTCGTACGTCGCCGAGGTGGCCCAGGTGGACAGGCCGATCCGTCCGGTGATCGGCTGGGTGCCGAGGGCCGGCCCGGTGGCCTCGCTGGGCACCGTCCGGTCACCGACGTTGGTCATGAACAGCTTCTGTACCTGGTAACTGGTGGTGCCCCAGGACTCGTCGTTGTCGAACCAGATCAGGTCCGGCCGCCACTGGACGTGGTCGATGTTGGCCAGCAGCGGGGCGTACGAGGCCATCTCGACGATGTCGGCGTTGCGCTCCAGCCCGGTCATGTAGGCCGCCTCGGCGAGCGAGTTGAACAGCTTGTTGTCCTGAGAGGCGTACTCGCCGAGGAACACCTTCGGTCCGGCGCGGTCGTAGCTGTCGTAGCGGTCGTTGTTCTGCAGGAACCAGGCCGGGCTGTTGTAGTAGTGCTCGTCGACCAGCTCCACCCCGTCAGCCCGGTTGAGCTGCCACAGCCGGTCGAAGGTGGCGCCCTGGTCGTCCGGTCCGGAGTTGCTGACCACCGTGATCTCCGGGTGCTGTGCCTCGATCGCGGCCCGGAAGCGCCGGAAGTTGGCGAAGAACTCGTCGGGCAGGTTCTCCTCGTTGCCGACACCGATGTGGGTGAGGCCGAACGGTTCGGGATGGCCCATCTCGGCGCGCAGCCCGCCCCAGGTGGAGGTGTCCGGGCCGTTGGCGAACTCGATCAGGTCCAGGGTGTCGGAGATGTGCCGGGCCAGCAGTTCCTCGTCATCGGTGGCGTGGTTCTGACCGCAGCCGGTGACCAGGGCCGGTACCACCGGCAGCGGCATCGCGCCGATGTCCTCGGCGAACTGGAAGTACTCGAAGTAGCCCAGCCCGTAGGACTGGTTGTAGCCCCAGAAGTTGGCGTTGGTGGCCCGGGTCTCCACCGGGCCGACGGTGTCCTTCCACTGGTAGGAGCGGGCGCGTTCCCAGCCGGACCCGGCGTCGTAGCCGTACATGCTGCCGGTGTTGACCAGACAGCCGCCGGGGAAGCGGACGAAGCCCGGCCGCAACGCCTCGATCTTCTGGGCCAGGTCCTTGCGCAGGCCGTTGGCCCGGCCCCGGAAGGTCTCCTGGGGGAACAGCGACACCATGTCCAGTCGTACGGTGCCGGTCCCGCCGGCGAGCACCACCAGCCGGCCGACGTCGGAGCTCCGGTGGGCGGTGAACGTGGCGGTGTACCTGGTCCAGTCGTCGCCCTGGACGCGCAACCGTTGCGGTTCGGCGAGCCGGCGGCCGTCGACGTCGACCAACCGGACGGTCAGCTGGTTGCCGGCGGCGTCGGTACGGGCCCAGACCGAGAAGTCGTAGCGTTTACCGGCCTCGATCGCGATCCCGCTGTTGTAGCCGGAGTTGGTCACCCCGTAGCGTCCGCCGTCGCTGTTGTCCAGGTCGAGCCGCAGGTAGGTGCGGTTACGGTCGTTGAGCCGGCTGTCGTCGTCGACCGGGGTCGCGGTGCCGGACCCGCCGGCCTCGGCGCCCGGGGTCCAGGCGGTCAGCCCGGTGAAGGACTGGTTGTCCACCGGCAGGAACTCGAAGGACCGGTTGCGGACCAGTTCGGCGTAGAGGCCGCCGTCGGCGGCGTAGTTGATGTCCTCGAAGAAGACGCCGTACATGGTGTCGCTGATCGGCACGCCGGCGCTGGCGGGGTCGACGGTGATCACGTACTCCGGCTCCGGTCGCGGCGGGTCGGCCAGGCTCGGCCCGGCGGCCGCGACCCCGGCGGCGACGAGCGATCCGACCAGCAGTGCGCTGCCGGCCAGCCCGGGTCGTGCGGATCGTCGGAACATGGGCTGCCTCCTGATCGCCCGGCCACGGCCCTGACTCCGGCCCAACCGACATCATCGATGTGAACGTTAACAGGGATGGAGTATTACGGCCGGATCACCACGTCGTCAATACCGTCTTCCCGGCTTCACGGTCACGGTCGCCCGAGGACCACCGCGTCCGTCACGGCGTCCGGCGTACGCCCGTAGACTGGAGGCACCGTTTGCCCACGACAAGGAGCCTGACCGCGTGACCGTCCAGCCCATCCGACTCTTCGGCGACCCGGTGCTGCGCACTGCGGCCGAGCCCGTGGTCGACTTCGACGCCGAGCTGCGCGGGCTCGTCGCCGATCTGACCGACAGCATGACCGATCAGAACGGTGCCGGCCTCGCCGCGCCGCAGCTCGGAGTCGGGCTGCGGGTATTCACGTTCCACGTCGACGACCTGCTGGGCCACCTGGTCAACCCGGTGCTGGACTTCCCCGACGAGGAGGAACAGGACGGCCCGGAGGGCTGCCTGTCCATCCCGGGGCTCTACTTCGACACCAAACGTCGACAGAACGTCGTCGCGAAGGGCTTCAACGAGTACGGTGACCCGATGCAGATCGTCGGCAGCGGTCTGCTGGCCCGCTGCGTCCAGCACGAGACGGACCACCTCGACGGGGTGCTGTTCCTGGACCGGCTCGACGCCGCCACCCGCAAGGAGGCGATGAAGGCCATCCGCGAAGCCGACTGGTACGACGCCGCCGCGCCGCCGACGGTGAAGGTCAGCCCGCACCGCTCGCCCGGTGGCCTGTTCCGGCCGGGTGCGGCGACCAGCCCGTTCGGTCTGGGCGGGTGACGGCGATGCGACTCGTCTTCGCCGGTACTCCGGCGGTCGCCGTCCCCGCGTTGGACGCGATCGCCGCCAGCGGCCACGACCTCGTCGCGGTGGTCACCCGGCCGGACGCTCCTGCCGGGCGCGGCCGCCGGCTGGTCCGCTCCGCGGCCGGCGCCTGGGCCGACGAGCGGGGGATCGAGGTGCTGACCCCGCAGCGCCCACGGGAGCCGGAGTTCCTCAGCAGGCTGACCGAGCTGGCCCCGGACTGTGTACCAGTCGTCGCCTACGGTGCCCTGGTCCCGCCGACCGCGCTGGCCATCCCCACCCACGGCTGGATCAACCTGCACTTCTCCCTGCTGCCGGCCTGGCGCGGGGCGGCTCCGGTGCAGCATGCGGTGCTGCACGGCGACGAGGTGACCGGCGCGAGCGTGTTCCAGCTGGAGGAGGGTCTGGACACCGGCCCGGTGTTCGGCACGGTGACCGACCAGGTCGGCCACACGGACACCGCCGGCGACCTGCTGCAGCGGCTGGCGTCCAGCGGCTCGCAGCTGCTGGTCGCGGTGCTCGACGGGATCGCCGCCGGCACCGCCCGGGCGGTGCCGCAGCCGGGTGACGGGGTGTCACTGGCCCCGAAGCTGACCGTCGACGACGTCCGGGTGCGGTGGACCGATCCGGCGTTCGCGGTGGACCGGCGGGTGCGGGCCGGCACCCCTGCGCCGGGCGCCTGGACCACGTTCCGCGACGAGCGGGTCAAACTCGGGCCGGTCCGGCCGGTGCCGGACGGCCCGGAGCTGAAGCCGGGGGAGGCGCTGGCCGAACGTGACCGCCTGCTGGTCGGCACGGCCACCGTGCCGGTCGCGCTCGGCGAGGTCCGGGCCGCCGGCAAGAAGGCCATGTCGGCGGCGGACTGGGCGCGCGGTGCCCGCATCACCACCGGCGAGTTCTTCGGGTGAGCGCGAGGAATGAGCGAGCGCAGCGAGTGAGCCCCCCAGCCGCGAACGGCCGGGGCGAGCGTGGGCAGCGTGGCCGTGGGCAGCGTGGCCGCCGCCGACGGGCCGACCCGGCGCGGGACGCGGCGTACGATGCCGTCGCGGCGGTGTACCGCGATGACGCCTACGCCAATCTGGTGTTGCCGACAATCCTGCGGGACCGGGAGCTGCGGGGGCGTGACGCCGCTTTCGCCACCGAGTTGGTCTACGGCACGCTGCGAATGGTCGGCACCCTCGATCTGATCATCGCCCGGGCGGCCGGGCGGGAGGTGGACCGGATCGACCCACCGGCCCGTGACGCGCTGCGGCTGGGCGCGTACCAGCTGCTGCGTACCCGGGTTCCGGCGCACGCTGCGGTGTCGGCCACGGTGGATCTGGTGCACGACGTGGCGCCGGGAGCGGTCGGGTTCGCCAACGCCGTACTGCGGGAGATCGCCACCCGGGACCTGGACGACTGGCTCGCGGAGCTGGCACCGGACGAGCAGGCCGACCCGGTCGGCCACCTGGCGGTGACCTACCATCATCCGCCGTGGATCGTCCGGGCGTTCGCGGAGGCACTCGGTGAGGAGTCCGCCGACGGCCTGACCGAGACGACCCGGCTGCTGATCGAGGACAACGAGCCGCCACCGGTGCACCTGTGTGCCCGACCGGGCCGGGTCGACGCGGTCGAGCTGGCGGACGCCACCGGCGGGGCACCGGGCGCGTTCTCGCCGTACACCGTCTATCTGCCCGGCGGCGCGCCGGGCGAGGTGTCGGCGGTCCGTCAGGGCCGGGCGCACGTGCAGGACGAAGGCTCGCAGCTGGTGGCCGCGGCGTTGGCCGACGCCGAGGTGTCCGGTTCGGACCGGCGGTGGCTGGACCTGTGTGCCGGGCCGGGGGGCAAGGCAGCGCTGCTCGGCGGGTTGGCCGCCGGTCGCGGCGCCGAGGTGACCGCAGTGGAGGTCGCCGAGCACCGGGCCCGGCTGGTGGAGCAGGCGGTACGCGGGCTGCCGGTGGCGGTGCACGTCGCCGACGGTCGTCAGGTGGGTGCCGGGACGGAGCTGCCCGAGTCGTCGTTCGACCGGGTACTGGTGGACGCGCCGTGCACCGGGCTCGGCTCGCTGCGCCGCCGTCCCGAGTCGCGCTGGCGGCGTCAGCCGTCGGACCTGCCGCCGTTGACCCGGTTGCAGCGGGAGCTGCTCGCCGCCGGGCTGCGGGCGGTCCGGCCGGGTGGCGTGGTGGCCTACGTGACGTGCTCACCACACCGGGTGGAGACGCACGTGTCGGTGACCGAGGCGGCCCGTAGGTCCGGCGTACCGGTGGATTTCGTCGACGCCCGGCCATTGCTCCCGGCGGGTATGCCGGGGCTCGGCGCCGGGCCGTCGGTGCAGCTGTGGCCGCACCGACACGGCACCGACGCGATGTTCGTGGCGTTGCTGCGTCGGGTCGGTCAGCCCTGACGGACCGGCAGGGCGGCGGTGCCGCCGTCGCGTACCGATCGGGTCAGCGGTGGTTGGTCGCGCCAGAGCAGGCAGCGTACGGCGAGGTTGCCGTCGTCCCACTCGTCCTTGAACGGGTAGTCGTAGATGGTGCCGAAGCGGTGTCGCAGGTCGTCGTCGACGGGTAGGCCGGCGTAATTGGCGACGACTCGGCGGCACCGTTCGTGTACCTGGTCGGCGTTCGCGGCGAAGTCGTCGTAGGGCAGGTCGGCTTCCAGGTACAGCCCGGCGAATTCGCTCTGGTGCGGTTCGGTGCAGGCCACCGGTTTGAGGATTCCGACGTCGCCGGCGGCGTTGGCGCTCGGGTTGAAGCAGCCCCAGCGCAGCGGGTTCGGCTGGTCGAGGGCGCCGGCGAGGCTCCCGGTGCGGGCGACGAAGGTGCGGTCCTGCATGCTGACCACCTCGCCGACGTCGCACCGGTACCAGCGGGCGCCGCCGTTCCAGGACGTGGTGGACGGGACGACGACTTCGAGCCGGAGCCGGCCGGCCTGCCAGTCGTCGCCGAGGAATTCGTGGACCCGCTGGTCGCAGTCGGTACGGGCGGCCCGCCGGCTGGACGAGCCGGGGGCGGGGGAGTGGTCCGCTACGCCGTGCACCCCGGTGAAGATCCCGACGAAGACCGTCTCCACCTCGTGGGACTGTCCGCAGTCGACGGGTCTGTACTCGGTGCCCTGGCCGACGGTACCGGCGGAGATCGGATGGCACTCGCCGGCCTGTGGTACGAACACTTTCGGTGTCGCGATCCTAGCCCAGTTGTTGGTCAGGTCGCCATCTCCGATATCGGACCGGACAGCGGGCGCGCATCCCGCCGCCGTGGTCAGAATCGCGACCGTCAGAACCAGCTTTGCCCACCACCGCATGTCGTACGCCCTCCCCATGGTTGGAAGATCGTAGACAGCTAAGTGTACTTCACGTAGTCAACTGACTCTCCAGGGTAACCATGACCTGCTGTCTAGCGGACTGCGGCCCGCTGCTCCACGATGGAGCAGCAGGCCGCAGCTGGACGATCGATGATGGATCAGGCAGGTGGGGCGAAGGTGATGCTCTGCGGACCGTTGGCGCGAATCGGTTCCCCGGTGGCGCTACTGAAGTCGGTACCGCCATGCCAGCGGTGCTCTCCATCGCAGACGCAGTGGATCTTGACTTGCTGTCGCGGTAGGACCATGAGTGACGCCCCGGTCGCCTTGTCGGCCAGCTCGGCGAGCCCGACCGGGTCCTTTGTGCTGACATTGAGGAGTGTCAGCTTGCCCGGAACCTGCGGCGAGTCGGCGGTCTCAACGCTCACCGAGGTGCCAGCCTCCATCTGGTACGCGTACGGCGGGGCGTTGACGTCCGCCGTGACCAGATCGGCGCGCAGCCGGTTGCCGACGTGTCCACTCCACTGGTACGGGTAACCGTCGGCGTTGAACAGCAGCGGCCACTCGTACGGCCCCAGCCAGTCGATGACGAACGCTCCCTTGTCGCCGATCGGCGAGTAGCGCGGATCCCGTGAACCGTCGGCGACCGGCGCGGCGACGCCGACCGTACCGTTCGTCACGGTCTCGTCATCCGCGCCCAGCACCGTGCCGACGATCATCGAGCGCGGGTCCAGGCGGATCGTCGGTCCGGGCCGCACCTCGTCGGCGGAGAAGGTGAACCACCGCGCATCTTTCTGGGTGCCGGTGCCGCCGACCTGGCTGACCCACTGGGCGCCGTACTGGCTACCCGAGTCGGGCAGCGCGAACAGATTGTATGAACCCGGATCGGGAACCGAGACATTCACCCGGCCCCGCGAGTCGCTGCGGGTCGGACAGACGGCAGGAAAGCTGAACGTGAATACCGGAACGGCGAATACGCAGATGCCGGTCACCGGCTCACCGGTGACGGCATCCACCACGTCGGTGCGGATGCCCGGCCCGTCGAAGGTCGTCGTCGCGTACGCCTGCGGTGCGATCGTGGCACCGCCCAGGAGGGCTGCGGCGACCACCGAACCGAGCGCGATCCTCCGTTTCCGGTTGCCGACCGAGCGTGGTTCGACGGCGCGGTGGGCCCCGCCTTTGCCGCCTGTGGAAAATCGAGTGATTCTCAACGAGGTTGCCCCTTTCGCATTTGCACTGCACTGCTAGGTGCCAGATGCGTTTGTAGCACGGATCATCGTCAATTCCCGGTTGCGGATGCCGGTGCGGCGAGCGTTTCGCTGTCGATCGGTGCCCGCAATGCCTGGAAACGCGCAACCAAGTTTGGTTCCGGGTGACGCCGCTCAGGCGGACTCGCGCCATACGACGGGGGTCGGCAGCAGCGTCCCGCCGGATGCGATGGAGTTGCCGTCGATCTGGTGCAGCACCAGGTCGGCGGCGCGGGCGCCGATCTCTTTCGCCGGCTGGTGCACGGTGGACAGCAGCGGGTTAGTGCGTAGCGCCCAGGCGCTGTCGTCGAATCCGACGACCCCGACATCGGCCGGCACGGTCCGGCCGGCCTCACGCAGGGTCTGGATCGCTCCGGCGGCGACCACATCCGAGGCGGCGAAGATGCCGTCGAGGTCGGGTGCCCGATCCAGGAGGGCCCGCATGCCGTTGACGCCGCACGAATAGTCGTAGAAGGGGACCTCGGCAACCAGGCGGGAGTCGAACCGGTCGCCGAGAGCCTGGCGGAAGCCGGTGAGCCGGTCGGCACCGGAGTCCCGGTTCAGGGCAGCAGCGATCATGCCGATCCGTCGCCGGCCGGTGGCGGCCAGGCGGGTGGTGATCTCGCGCGCTGAGCCGACGTTGTCGACGCCGACGAACGGGATCTCCTGCGCCAGGTCGGGCGGATGCCCGACGAAGGTGGCCGGCAGCTTCAGGTTGGTGACGACCCGGGTGATCGGGTCGTGCGCGCGGGCCGAGACGATCAGCGCGCCGTCGACGAAGCCGCCGCTGAGGTAGCGAGCAACCCGTTTGGTGTCCCGGTCAGAGTCGACCACCAGGTTGACCATCTGATACTCGGCGACGGAGAGCACCGCGTTGGCGCCCAGCATGAGGGCTCCGATGTTCGGGTCCTCCATGAACAACGAGTGCGGTTCGAGCACGATGAAGCCGACTGCCTGGGAACGCTGGGTGACCAGGTTACGGGCGGCGGTGTTGGGGACGTAGCCGACCTCGGCGATGGCGGCGAGGATCGCGGCGCGGGCGGCGGGGGAGACGTAGCCGCCGTTAAGGACCCGGCTGACCGTGCCCCGGGACACACCGGCGCTTGCGGCGACGTCGTGCACGGTCGCCCGCTTCGTCGTCGGTCTCGGCCGGTTCACGTCGAACACTGTAGCGGCCGGCCCTTGACCTGCGACGGAACGCGCCCTTAACGTGTGCACGTTCACACATTCGTTCGCCGACTGTTCGCCCGGCGAAATGTGTGCACGTGCACAGAGTCAGTTCGTTCCGGCAGCGAGGACACCCCGATGAAACCGCCCCGTGACCGGCCGGCCGCACCACTGCTGCCGTCGATCCGCGGCATCGTGCTGGGCTGCGACTACAACCCGGAGCAGTGGCCGGCAGCGGTGTGGCGCGAGGATGTGGCGCTGATGCGTCAGGCCGGCATCGGCCTCGTAGCCATCAACATCTTCGGTTGGTCGAGCATCGAGCCCCGGCCGGGCGAGTACGACTTTGCCGCCCTCGACGAGGTGATCGGCCTGCTGCACGACGCCGGCATCAAACTCAACCTCGGCACCGGCACTGCTTCCCCGCCACCCTGGCTGACCACCCGGCACCCCGAGCTGCTGCCGCAGGCAGCTGACGGCACCACCCGGTTCCCCGGTGGTCGGCAGGCGTGGTGCCCCAGCTCGCCGGTGTTCCGCAGGCACGCCCTGGCGCTGGTTGAGCAGGTCGCCCAACGCTACGGCGGGCACCCCGCGTTGGCGCTGTGGCACGTGTCCAACGAGCTTGGCTGCCACAACGCGCTGTGCTACGACGAGGCCAGCGCGGTCGCCTTCCGGAGCTGGCTGCGAAAGCGCTACGACAGCCTTGACACGCTCAACGACGCCTGGGGCACGGCCTTCTGGAGTCAGCGCTACGGCGACTGGGACGAGGTGGAACCACCCCGGGCGAACCTGTCAGTGCCCAATCCGGCGCAGCTACTGGACTTTCACCGGTTCAGCTCCGCGCAGTTGCTGGAGCACTACCGCGCCGAAGCGGCGGTGCTGCGCCGGCACAGCACCGCGCCGATCACCACGAATCTGATGGTAACCGCCCATATCAGAGATCTAGACTACTGGTCCTGGGCGCCTGACCTGGACGTCGTGGCCAACGACCACTATCTGGACCACCGGCTCGGCGACCCGGTCGCGGAACTGTCCTTCGCCGCCGACCTCAGCCGTGGGCTAGCCGGCGGAGCGTCGTGGATGCTGATGGAGCAGGCGACCGGCGCGGTCAACTGGCAGCCCTGGAACCTCGCCAAGGAGCCAGGCCAGATGATCCGCAACTCGCTCACCCACGTCGCCCGGGGCGCCGACGCGATCTGCTTCTTCCAGTGGCGGGCCTCCGCCGCCGGGGCTGAGAAGTACCACTCGGCGATGCTGCCGCACGCCGGCACCGACACCACCACCTGGCGGGAGGTGCTGCGGCTGTCGGAGGTCTTGGACCGCGTCGGTGAGGTCGCCGGCACTCGGGTGCGCTCCGACGCGGCCCTGCTGTTCAGCTGGGAGTCCTGGTGGTCCGCCGACGGTCCGGCCCGCCCGTCGACCGAGATCCGCTACCTCGACCAGGTGCACGCCGCCTACACCGGCCTGCGGGAGCTCGGCGTGACCTGCGACGTCGTCGCGCCGGACGTCGACCTCGCCGGCTACCGGCTGGTCGTCGTGCCGTGTCTGCACCTGGTGACCGATGAGCAGGCCGCCGCGCTGGCCGAGTACGTCGACGCGGGCGGCCACCTGCTGGTGACCTTCTACAGCGGCATCGTCGACGAACACGACCGGATCCGCCTCGGCGGCTACCCCGGTGCCTTCCGCGAGCTGCTCGGCGTGGTCGGCGAGGAGTTCGTCCCGCTGCTGCCCGGTGTCGAGGTCACCCTGGACAACGGAGCCCGCGCCCGGTGGTGGACCGAGCGGTTGCGAACCACCACCGCCGCGCCCCTCGCCCGGTACGCAGACGGCCCGCTGCCCGGCACCCCGGCGGTCACCCGCAACGCCCACGGCGCCGGCACCGCCTGGTACGTGGCGACCGCGCTGGCCTCCGACGGACTGCGGGACGTGCTGCGTACCGCCGCCGACAGGGCCGGGGTGACCCCGCACGGTCCGGAGAACGACGGCTCGGTCGAGGTGGTCCGGCGCGTCGGTACCGACCGCAGCTACCTGTTCGTCGTCAACCACGGCCGTCGGGAAATTCGCCACGCCGCCAGCGGCTACGAGCTCGTCACCGGGACCCCGGTCGACGGGCAGCTGCGGGTCGGCCCCGGCGAGGTCCGGGTGGTCAGAGAGGAGCCGGCTCGGTGAGCAGATTCCGTACGGTGCGGTCGACGGCTACCGGCCGTCGCCGGGCACCCGTACCGCACAAGCGCGCCATCGCGATATTCGTGGTGCCGTTCGGGGCGCTTTTCGTGCTGTTCTACGCCGTCCCCATCGGCTATGCCGTGGTCCAGTCTCTGTACGTGGTTGAACGCACCGGCACCTTCGGTCCGGCCCGGGAGGTCTTCGGCGGGCTCGCCCAGTACCAGCGGGTGCTCACCGACAGCCCCTTCTGGTTCTCGATCGGCCGGGTGCTGCTGTTCGGCGCGGTGCAGGTGCCGGTGATGCTCGGCCTCGCCCTGCTGCTGGCCCTGCTGCTCGACTCGGGTCTGGTCCGCGGTCGGCGCTTCTTCCGGCTCGCCTTCTTCGTGCCGTACGCGGTGCCCGGCGTCGTCGCGGCGATCATGTGGGGCTTCCTGTACTCGCCCAACCTGTCGCCGTTCACCGCCGTCACCGGTCGGGCGGACCTGCTCGGCGCGGACCTGGTGCTGTGGTCCATCGCCAACGTCGTGACCTGGGTCTACGTCGGTTACAACATGCTGATCATCTACTCGTCGCTGCTGGCGATCCCGCCGGAAATCTACGAGGCGGCGCGGCTCGACGGTGCCGGCCTGGCCCGGATCGCCTGGTCGATCAAGATTCCGATGGTGATGCCGGCGATCGTGCTGACCACCGTCTTCTCCATCATCGGCACCCTGCAGCTGCTGGCCGAACCGCAGGTGTTCCGGACCTTCAGTTCGGCGGTGTCCAGCACCTACACCCCGAACCTGACCGTCTACTCCACTTCGTCGATCCCCAACTTCAACCTGGCTGCGGCCTTCTCGGTGGTGCTCGCCTTGGCGACCTTCGCGCTGTCCTTCACGTTCCTGAAGTTCACCCAGCGTCGGGGCGTGCGATGAGCGCCCCAGCCCGCACCCCCGCCGGCCACTCGCCTGGCGGTACGCCGCTGCGGAGTTCGATGCTGTCGCGGTCCGCCGCCACCCTGGTGATGCTGGTCTGCACCGCGTACTTCCTGGTGCCGATCTGGTGGCTGTTGGTCGCTTCGGCGAAACCCGGCGGGCGGGTCACTCAGGGGGCGCCCCTGTGGTTCGACGACTTCGCGCTGGTCGACAACGTTGCCGAGGTGCTGACCTACCGCGACGGAGTGTTCCCCCGGTGGATTCTCAACAGCCTCGCCTACACCGGCGGCGCCGCCCTGATCGGCACTCTGCTCGCCGCGATGTGCGGGTACGCCCTGGCCAAGTACCGGTTTCCCGGCCGGGAGACGCTGTTCAACGTGGTGCTCGGCGGCGTGCTGGTGCCGGCGACCGCGCTCGCCCTGCCACTGTTTCTGATCTTCAGCCGGTTCGAGGCGACCAACACCTTCTGGTCGGTGTTCCTGCCCAGCCTGGTCAACCCGTTCGGGGTCTACCTGGCCCGGATCTACGCCGCCGCGAGCGTGCCGGACGATCTGCTGGAAGCGGCCCGCCTCGACGGCGCTGGTGAGGTACGGACCTTCTTCACCGTCGCCACCCGGCTGATGCTGCCCGCACTGGTCACCATCTTCCTGTTCCACTTCGTCGCGGTCTGGAACAATTTTCTGCTGCCGCTGATCATGCTCGGCGACGAGCGGCTGTTCCCGGTCACCCTCGGCCTCTACACCTGGAACACCCAGGTCAACCAGTTGCCCGAACTGCGTGGTCTGGTGCTCGTCGGCGCGTTGCTGTCGATCGTGCCGCTGGTCGCGGCGTTCCTGCTGCTCCAACGGTTCTGGCGGACCGGCCTCGGGGCGGGCTCGGTCAAGTGACCCCGCCTTTCGCCGGACCCCCGTCCATCCACCGATAATGAGAGAAGGATTTCGATGAGATTCCCCGCCTCGACAGTCGGCGTACTGCTCGCCAGCACGCTGGCGCTGGTCGCCTGCTCCTCCGGCGATTCCGGCGATTCCGGTTCCGGCGCCGACTGCAGCCCGGCCGAAGGCCCGGTCACCCTCGACTTCACCTCCTGGATCCCCGGCATCGAGCAGGTGGTCGAGGTCTGGAACGAGCAGAACCCCGACATCCAGGTCAACGTGCAGACCGGGCCGAACGGCAACGGCGGCACCTACCAGAACTTCTTCAATCAGCTGCGGGCCGGCAACGCGCCGGACCTGGGCCAGATTGAGTACGACGCGTTGCCCAGCTTCAGGGTGCAGGACGGCCTGGTCGACCTCGGTGCCTGCGACATCGTGCTCGACGCCCGGGACCAGTTCGTCGACTGGACCTGGGGGCAGGTCAGCTTCGGCGAGGAGGGTTCGGCGTACGCCGTACCGCAGGACGCCGGACCGATGGCCCTGTTCTACCGAGCGGACCTGTTCGAGGCCAACGACATCGAGGTGCCGACCACCTGGGCCGAGTACGCGGCCGCCGCCGAGACAGTCCGCGCAGCAGGCGGCTACATCACCAACTTCTCGCAGAGCGACATCAACCAGTTCGCCGGCCTGGCGTGGCAGGCCGGCGGCCGCTGGTTCGCCAACGACGGCGATCAGTGGACGGTAGACCTGACCGACCCGCAGACCACCCAGGTCGCCGAGTTCTGGCAGGACCTCATCGACCGAGACCTCGTCTCGGCCGAGCCGCCGTGGACCACCGAGTGGGACAACGCCTACAACAGCGGTTCCGTCTGGACCTGGGTATCAGCGGTGTGGGGCGCCAACTCGATCAGCTCCGGTGCGCCGGACACCGCCGGCAAGTGGGCGGTCGCGCCGATGCCGCAGTGGAATGCTGGCGAGCAGGTAGCCGGCAACTGGGGAGGTTCATCCATCGCCGTGTTCCAAGGCAGCGAGCACGTCTACGAGGCAGCTCAGTTCGCACTCTGGTTGAACACCTCCGAGGAGGCGTTGACCCTGCTCAACGCAGAAGCGAACATCTACCCGGCCACCACCGCCGGTACCCAGCTGCCGGCGCTGCGCGAAGGCGTGGAGTTCTACGGCGGCCAGCCGATCTACGAGGTCTTCGCCGAGGCGTCGCAACAGGTTGCCGCGGACTTCGTCTGGGGCCCGACGATGACCCAGACCTACGCTGACGCCTCCGATGGCTTCAAGGCGGCGGTCTCCGGTCAGGGCACCCTGCTGGACGCACTGACCGCCGCCCAGGCCTCGACGGTGGATACCCTGAAGTCGCAGTCCATCCCGGTCACGGAGTAACCGTTTGATCATGTACCTGCGGGCCGCGGGCACCAGCCTCGTGCTGGACGCCCGTGGCCCGCACCCACCGGTCGTCCTGCACTGGGGCGGCGACCTTGGCGACCTGACCGAGGGCGAGTTGACCGACCTGGCCGACGCGGCGGTCCCGCCGGTGCCGCCCAGCGCGGTCGATCAGCCGCTGCGGTTGACCCTGCTGCCCACCCCGGGCCAGGGCTGGACCGGCCGGCCCGGCATCGCCGGACACTGGTCCGGGTCCGGGCGGCCCGTTGACGACCTGCGGCTGCGAGCGGTCAGCCGGACCGGCCCCCGCGATCTGGTGGTCGACTGTGACTGCGCCGCCAACGGGTTGCGGGTGAGCACCGATGTCTCGCTGAGCGACCAGGGCGTTCTACGGATCCGCCACCAGGTACGCAACACCTCTGAGGCCGACCTGCACCTGGCCGCGTCGGACGTGGTGCTGCCAGTGCCGGAGCAGGCTGCGGAGGTGCTGGACTTCACCGGGCTGTGGGCCCACGAGCGACGTCCGCAGCGCGGCCGGCTGCGCGACGGTACATGGATGCGGCAGACCCGCCATGGCCGGCCCGGGCACGACGACCCGTTCCTGATGGTCGCCGGCACCGCCGGCTTCGGGTTCCGGCATGGCCGGGTGTGGGCGGTGCACCTGGCGTGGAGCGGCGACAAGCAGCTGTACGCCGAACGCCAGGCAACCGGGCACAGCCTGCTCGGCGCCGGTGAACTGCTCGCCCCCGGCGAGCTGATCCTGCCGCCCGACGGCAAGTACACCACCCCGTGGACGGTCGCCGCTTTTTCCGCCGACGGCCTCGACGGTCTCTCCACGCGGCTGCACGGCTGGATCCGGGCCCGCCGGCCGCTGCGCGGGCCTCGGCCGGTGGTGCTCAACACCTGGGAAGCGGTCTACTTCGACCACGATCTCGACCGGCTGACCCGGCTGGTGGACGCCGCCGCGCAGGTCGGCGTCGAACGATTCGTCCTCGACGACGGCTGGTTTACCGGTCGGGTCGACGAGCGGCGGGCGCTCGGCGACTGGGCCGTCGATCCGCAGCGCTGGCCGGCTGGTCTGGGGCCGCTGGTCGACCGGGTCCGCTCCCGGGGCATGGACTTCGGGCTGTGGGTGGAACCGGAGATGGTCAGCCCTAACTCCGAGCTGGGCCGCGTCCACCCCGAGTGGCTGCTCGGGCCGGCGCACGCTCCGACCTGGCGGCACCAGCGGGTGCTCGATCTGGGCAACCCGGACGCCTACCGGTATCTGCGGGGGCGGCTTGGCGCGCTGCTCGAGGCGTACCCGATCGCTTACCTCAAGTGGGACCACAACCGGGACCTGCTCGCCGCAGCCGGCGCGCACCGGCAGACCACGGCGCTCTACCGGCTCCTGGCCGACCTGCGGGTGGCCCACCCTGACCTGGAGATTGAAAGTTGCGCCTCCGGTGGCGGCCGCATCGATCTGGGCATCGGTGAATTGGTCGACCGGTTCTGGACCTCCGACACCAACGACCCGCTCGACCGGCAGCGGATCCTGCGTTGGACCAGCGTGCTGATGCCGCTGGAGTATCTCGGCGGGCATCTGGGTGCCGGCACCGCGCACGTCACCGGCCGGGCCACCGATCTGGGCTTCCGGCTGGCCACCGCGCTGTTCGGACACGCCGGCATCGAATGGGACCTGACCTCCGCGACCGACGCCGAGCGCGCCGACGTCGCCGAGTGGGTCGCCGCGTACCGGCGGTTGCGGCCACTGCTGCACACCGGGACGCTGGTGCGCGCCGACAGCCCCGATCCGGCCCGGCAGCTGTACGGGGTCGTCGACGCCGACCGGCACACCGGCGTGTACGCCCTGGTGGCGCTCGACGCGGCGCGGTCGGCGTTGCCGGTGCCGCTGCGGCTGCCCGGCCTCGACCCGCAGCGTCGCTACCGGGTGAGCCCACTGCGGATCGGCCCGGCGCCGGCGACGCTGCAGGTGCGGCCGCCGGCCTGGCTGCACCCCGGTGAGGTGACCCTGCCCGGCCGGGTGCTGGCCGAGGTCGGACTGCCCGCACCGCTGCTGCACCCGCAACAGGCGGCGCTGTTCACCGCCGATGCGGCCGGCTGAGCGCACACCTGTAGATCGTTCCCCCGATGGGTCGCTGGCGCGTCACCGGCCGCCCACAGTGCCCCGTGCCGTGTTGACGGTCGGGTGACGCGGTGTTGGCGAAGGTCAGGTCCACCGCACGCCGTTCAGGGGGACCAAATGATCAGGACGATGCTCCGGGTCCGCGCCCGCAGCGGATTTGAGACGGTTGTGGCGTCGGCGTGGCGCGCCGTCGCCGACGACATCGGTGCGATGCCCGGGAACCGACTACGCCAGCTGCTCGTCGACGCCACCGATCCGGGTACCTTCGTCGTGGTCACCGAGTGGGCGGACGACGCCGCGCTGCGCGACTATCTCGACGGACCCGTCGCCCGGCGGTGGGCCGACGCCGTACAGGCCGCCTGCGAACCGCCTGCCGTCGACAGCTACCGGGTGATGCACGGCCGGGCCGGCACCGCCGCCCGGATCTATGTCGACGTGGCGATCATCGTTCCCGTCGACCGGATCGACGAATTTCACCGTGGGCACGCCGAGGTCGTCACCCGCATGTCCGGAGTGGATGGCTACCTGCGCGAGGAGCTGCTGCGCGAACCCGGCACCCCGGTGCACCACATCTTCGCCGAGTGGCGCAGTCAGGAGCAGTTCCGCCGATGGATCTCCGACCCCGACCACGAGCGGGCCGAAGCCGGTCCGATCGCGGAGTTCCTCGTCGGGATCCGGCCCCGGATCTTCCACCCCGCCGACCCGTCGAACGACCCGCCAGCGGCACCGGCACGCAGCACCGACGTGCTGGTGGTCGGCGCCGGGCCGACCGGGCTGACCACGGCGATCGAACTGGCCCGCCGGGGTGTCGACTGCCAGATCATCGACAGACTGACCAGCCCACCGGACCAGGCAGACAAGGCGATCGGGGTGCACTGCCGCACCATGGAGATTTGGGCGGACCAGGGCGTCGACCGAGAGGCCATGAACGCCGGCAGCTGGCTGGTCGGTCAGGCGGTCTTCGTCAACGGGCACCAGGTGCACCGGGGCAGCTGGGAGCTGCCCGGGCTGCCGTACGCGCACCTCGGGCTGCCGCAGTACGAAACGGAACGGATTCTCACCGACCGGCTCGCCACCCTCGGCGTACGGCCCCGGCGCGGCACCGAACTGGTCGACTTCACCAGCGACGACGACGGGGTCACCGCCAACCTCGCCCACGCCGACGGCGGCACCGAAACGGTCCGCGCCAAGTTCCTCGTCGGTGCCGACGGCGCGCACAGCCGGGTACGCCAACTACTCGGCCTCACCTTTACCGGCGGGCTGGGCCGCTTCCCGCAACTGTTCATGCTCGGCGACGTCGACGTGGGCTGGGACATGCCCGCCAACCACCTGCTGCGGTTCATCCACGAGACCGACGGCCAGCTGGACAACATGCTCGTCTGCGTACCGCTGCGGGGTGAATCCCGCTACCGGATCGCGACGATGGCGCCGCCGCGCTACTTCGCCGCTACCTGCGGCGAGAACGCCCCGCCCGGGTTCAGCGCCGAACTCGGCGAACCGACCCTCGCCGACGTGCAGGCAGTGCTGGACCAGCTCGCGCCGGCCGGTACGACCGCGGCCAACCTGCGGTGGTCGTCGATTTTCCGGATCAGTCACGGCATCGTCGACCGCTACCGCGATGGGCGGATCTTCGTCGCCGGCGATGCCGCCCACCTGCACCCACCAGCCGGCGGCCAGGGCATGAACACCGGCATTCAGGACGCCTGGAACCTGGCGTGGAAGCTGGCGCTGGCGGTCCGTGGTGTCGCCGCGCCCGGCCTGCTGGACAGCTACGAGATCGAGCGTCGACCACAGGGGGAGGAGGTCGTCGGGCGGGCGGTGCGGCTGGCCTTCACCGACGAGTTGGAGCGTGAGGACCTCGAACGGCAGTTCCTGCAGGAGATGTCGATGCTGGTCAGCTACGCCGACAGTCCACTGGTCGGCGAGTCGCTGGCCACCGTGGACGCGCTGCGCACCGGCCCGGCCCCGGGGGAGCGCGCTCCCGACGTGTCCGGCCTGCGTCGGCGCGGTGTCGGGCATCCGATGCGGCTGCACGAGCTGACCCGGGGGACCCGGCACACCCTGCTGCTCTACGCCGACCGGACAGCGGACGAGGCCACTCTGGCCGCCATCGACAAGCTCAGCGCCGACCTGCCGGAGCGGACGTACGGCGAGGTCGAGGTCTACCTGCTGCTCAGCCCGGACACGCCAGCCCCGCCAGCAGACCATCCACCGGTGCTGCACGACGCCGCCGGTGGGTTCCGGGCCGGGTACGGCACCGCCGGCGCCGCCGCCTACCTGATCCGGCCGGACGGCTACGTCGGTTTCCGCAGCCAGCCGATCAACGTCGAGGCACTACGCCACCACCTGCACCTGGTGTTCAACGGCGGTGCCCGGTGACCGCCGCTTCCCCGAACCACACGGGCCAGACGGGCCGGACAGACCAGATAAACCCGGCCGGCCCAGTCCGTGCCGTGCTGTCGATGCGAACCCGCCCCGGGTGCGAGCGGCGGTTCGAGACCGAGTGGCAGGCCATCGCCGATCAGATCCGCATGCTCGACGGTTGCCTGCGCCAGGACCTGGTCCGCGACGCCGACGATCCCCGTAGCTACCTGATCATCACCGACTGGGCAGACCGGGAACGCCTCGACGCGTTCGGCCGCAGTGCGCAGCGCGACCGGCTGCTGCGGGTGATCCGGGAGTTGCGTGAATCCGCGCAGCGGCACACCTACCAGGTGCTGCACAGCGTGCCGAGCGAACGAAAGGAGCCGCGATGACCGCCGACCCACGACCGGCCGAGCCGGTCGGGTCCAACGAGCCAGCCGTCCCGGCGGCGGAGTTCTACACCGACGGTTACGCCGCCGACCCGTACCCCACCTACGCCCGGATGCGTGCGCAGTGCCCGGTCCGGTTGGTCGCCTCACCTCGGTTCGACTCCTATCTGATCACCCGCTACGACGACGCGCGGGCGGCGTTGACCGACCCTCGGCTGTCCAAGGACCTGTACGGCCCGGAAGGCCACTACCTGCGGTTCTTCGGGCCCAACTCGGAGGGCCTGAACAAGAACATGCTCAACTCGGATCCGCCGGAGCACAGTCGGCTGCGGCGGCTGGTGTCGCAGGCGTTCGCGCCCCGGCGGATCGAGGCCCTGCGGCCCCGGATCGGCCAGGTCGTCGACGATCTGCTCGACAAGTTCGCGCCGAGAGGCGAGGCGGACCTGATGCACGAGTTCGCCGTACCGCTGCCGATGGTGGTGATCTGCGAGCTGCTCGGCGTGCCGAAACCCGACCACGAACAGGTGCTCGGCTGGACCCAGGTGATCCGGACCTCCGGCTCGGCCAGTCGACCGCCCGACCAGGAGCGGGCGGCGGTGCAGCAGGTACAGGCACAGCTGCACGACTACCTGACCGGGCTGGTCCGGGCCAAACGCGCGACGCCGGCCGACGACATGCTGACCGCCTTGATCGACGCCTGCGACCACGGTGGGGCGCTCACCGAACGGGAGCTGGTCTCCACCGCGTTCCTGCTGCTGTTTGCCGGTCACCAGACCACCGCCGACTTCCTCGGCAACGCCATGCTGGCTTTGTTGACCAACCCTGGACAGTACGAGCTGCTGCGGGCCCGGCCCGAGCTGCTGCCGGCGGCCGTCGAGGAGCTGCTGCGCTTCGACGGCCCGCTGCCGATCGCCAGCCCTCGGGTGGCCACCGAGGACGTCGAGTACGACGGTGTCCGCATCCCCCGCGGGGCAGCGGTCGGGGTGGTGCTCAACTCGGCCAACCGCGACCCGGACCACTTCACCGACCCCGACCGCCTCGACGTGACCAGCGAACGCGGACCCCATCTGGGCTTCGGCCACGGGGTGCACTACTGCCTGGGGGTTTCGCTGGCCCGCATCGAGGCCCGGACCGGTATCGGCGGGCTGCTGCGCCGGCTGCCGGACCTGCGGCTGGCCGTACCCGCCGCCGAACTGCGTCGACTCCCGGCAGCCTCGCCGTTTCGCGGGCTGCTCGAGCTGCCGGTCCGGTTCACCGCCGCCGGCTGACCCACCACCGGTCACCGGGCGAACCGACCCGGCTGATCCCCACCGTTCTGCGAGGAGTTGTCATGGTCTTCCGCAACGTGATCGTCTGCCGCATGGTGCCGGGCAGCGAGAACAAGATCGCCAAGACTTTCGGCCACTACGACAAGGCCACCCGGCCGCAGGACTTCGGCGTCATCGGGCGCATCCTGCTGTCCCACCACGACCTCTACATCCACATCGTCGAACGCAACGAGGACCCGGCGGTCTCCGGGCAGACCCGGGGCCTGCCGGCGTTCAAGGAGATCGCCGAGGCGATCGGCCCGTACGTCACCCCGTACCCGCGCAACTGGCAGAACCCGTCGCACTCGGTGGCCAAGGAGTTCTACCGCTGGGCTGCGGAGGGGAGCAGCCCGGCGGGAGGGGCCGGCCCGGACCCGGCCGGCCGGCATCTGACCGTGATCGTCGGGCGGATCAAGCCCGGCGCGGAGGACAACGTCGCCCGGATCTTCACCGAATCCGACGCCGGCACGTTGCCGGTCGAGATGAGCGTGACCGCACGCTGGCTCTACTCGATCGACGACGTCTACGTGCATCTGCTGGAACGTTCGGTCCCGCACACCGCCGACGACGCGCGGATCCACGACAAGCCGAAGTTCGGCAAGATCATGGAAGAGTTGAGCCCGTACATCAGCCCGTACAACCAGGACGCCTGGCGCGGCCCGGTGGACGCGGTCGCCAAGGAGTACTACCGCTGGCGGGCTGAGGACTGACCCCGACGGTGCGGTGACCGGCGGTCGCCGCCAGCCGGCTACCGGGAGGCGGCGACCAGCCGGTTGGAGCCGGCCCGGGTGACGTCGTAGCCGACCCGACCGGCGGTGCCGAGCAGCTTCAGCGCCGCGCGCACCCTGGGCGGCGGCCAGGCCGGACGCCTCGGCCAGCGCGCCGACGTCGATGCTCGGATCCCAGTCGAGCAGTTCGCCGATCAGCTCGGCGTCGTCGGCGACCTCGTCGCCGGCCAGGGCGGGCAGGACGCCGCCCTCGCCGGAGAAACGCCGGGCCGGCTCCGGTGACAGGGTCAGCGACAGGCCCATCCCGGCCAGGTCCAGCTCTCACACGGTGGCCGCCGGTGCCGCGCCGGCGGCCACCGGCGGTCCGTACACCCACAGCACCGACCGGTCGCCGGCACCGGGCAGCCGGCGCAGCAACGTCGCAGCCTCGGCGGCCGGGATCTCCGCCCGCAGGTCCGTCCCCGCCGCGATCACCTGCACCTCGGCGAAGCCGCGTAGCCAGCGGCGGGGCAGCGGCACCTTCCGCTCCACGACCAAACTGTCCATCATAGACGCCGCCAGGTCGTCCGGGGTGACGTCGAGGCGGGCGTACACCCCGCAGCAGCCGGAGAAGGACTCGAACCGCAGCCGGTCGCGGCCGCCGGTGACCACCGGGTCGAGGCTGGCCGGGTCGATGGGCCGGTGGTAGCGGGTGCGGGCCACCTCGGCGACGGGCGGACGGGTTCAGATACCGGTAGGTCGCGACGGCGTTCACGGTGGCGCAACCGTAGACTGGTCGCCGGTGCCGGCCGGTCGCGGCGGCGAGTGACAGCGGGGGAGTGCGTACGGATGAGGTCAGGCCTGCCGATTCTGAAGGCGCACGGCTCGCAGAACGACATCCTGGTCGTCGAGGGCCGGCCGGGCGACTACGCGGCCGAGGCGGACGTGCCGCACCTGGTCCGCCGGCTCTGTGACCGGTCTGGGCCGCTCGGCGGCGGCGACGGCGTCTACTTCGTCGATCTCGGCCCGGCGGTGCCGCAGGCAATGTTCTTCAACCCGGACGGCTCGTTCGCCAAGCTGTGCGGCAACGGGATGCGCTGCGTCGGACGGCTGGTGCTGGACACCCGCGACGCCGAGCGGGCGGTGGTCCGGGCCGGGGACAGCGACTTCGTGGTGCTGCGGGCCGAGTCGACGCCGGAAGGAGTCCGGCAGACCGCGGTCGAGATGCCGAAGGTGGATTTCGATCCCGCCGAGCCGGTGGTCGCCGTGGCGCAGCCGCACGTCGACACCCCGCTGCCGGCGCTGCACCCCACGTACGGACTGACCGCACTCTCCGTACCGAACGACCACCTGGTCGCGGTGGTGGAGAAGTTCGACGAGGCCGAGCTGGTCGCTACCGGGGAGCGGATCACCGCCGCCACTGACCTGGTACCGCGTGGGGCGAACCTGTCGTTCGTGTTCCCGCTCGACCACGGCGAGATCTACGTGCAGACGTACGAGCGGGGCGCCGGGCTGACCCCGTCGTGCGGTTCGGGCGTCGTCGCCTCCCGGGCGGTCTGGTCGCGGCTCGGCCTGGCCGGGGCCGGCGAGCGGATAATCGTCCGAAACCCGGGTGGGGTGGCGACGGCCTGGCTGACCGGTGACCCAGCGGCCTGGCAGGCCACCTTGCAGGGCAACGCGTCGTACGTCTACCGGGCCGACGTCGACCTGGCGGCGGTCGTCGCCGGCACCTTGGCGTCGGTGCGGCGGGACACGTTCGTCGACGAAGTCGAGGCGTTCGCCCAGTTGCGGGAGAACAACCACGCCGTGCTGCACGCCGCCGGCGTACACCCTTCGATCGGCTGATTTCTGTCCCGACGCGGGCCGGCTCCGGCCCGGCTCCGGCCCGAAGTCGGGCACTTCCGATTTTCCGACCGGCCACCGACCGGGTGGCGACTGATTCCAGTCTGGTCAGCGTCAACTCTATGTCGATGGACATCAATGCAATGTCGAGTGATGCGGAGTTCTGGCGGTATCGGCAAAAGGTGCCAGCGTACGGGAGCACAAGACAGAATGACATACCTCTACATCAATCTGTTCTGCGCCTAACATCTGTGTCAGTCAGGTACCCCGGTTACCCGGTCGGCCTGTCACAAACAGGTCGGCCGTGCATCGAAAGGAGGCGGGAGATGACACTCTCCCGGCCACCCCGGCGCCGCTGGCGCCTCGGGCTTACCACCATCGCAGTAGCGACCGCCGCGCTGGCGTTCGCCGCGCCGGCCAACGCCGAACCAGCGGAAGGCCAGATCCTCTACGCGGGCGGTGCGAACACCGTCGCAGGCTCGTACGTCGTAGTCTTCGACGAGAGCAAAGTGGACAGCGTCGGGGTCGGGCGTACCGCACGCACTCTCGCCGCAAAGCACGACGGCGCGGTGGCCCGCACCTACTCGACCGCGCTGCGCGGCTTCGAGGCCCGGCTGACCGAGAAGGCCGCCAAGCGCCTCGCCGCCCACCCGGCGGTCGACTACGTCCAGCAGAACCGCACCGTCACCCTCGCCGCCACCCAGACCCCCACCCCGTCCTGGGGCCTGGACCGCATCGACCAGACCGCGTTGCCGCTCGACGACAGCTACACCTACCCGAACTCCGGATCCGGTGTCACCGCGTACATCATCGACACCGGCATCCGGTTCGCCCACAACGACTTCGGCGGGCGGGCCGTCACCGGCTTCGACGCGGTCGACGGCGGCAGCGCCGACGACGGCAACGGGCACGGCACCCACGTCGCCGGCACGGTCGGCGGCACCGCGTACGGGGTGGCCAAGGATGTCACCCTGGTGGGGGTCCGGGTGCTGAACAACAGCGGCGGCGGCACCTACGCCGGGGTCATCGCCGGCATCGACTGGGTCACCGCCGACCACGCCGCGGGCGAACCGGCGGTGGCCAACATGAGCCTCGGCGGCGGCTTCGACCAGGGAGTCAACGACGCGGTCACCCGCTCCATCGCCGACGGCGTTGTCTACTCGCTCGCCGCCGGCAACAGCAACGCAAACGCCTGCAACTACTCGCCGGCCGCCACCCCCGACGCCATCACCGTCGGCGCCACCACCAGCACGGATGCCCGGGCCAGCTACTCCAACTGGGGCACCTGCCTGGACATTTTCGCCCCGGGCAGCAGCATCACCTCGGCCTGGCACACCACCAACAGCGCCACCAACACGATCAGTGGCACCTCGATGGCCGCCCCGCACGTCGCCGGGGCGGCAGCGCTGGCATTGGCGGCCAACCCCGGCTATACCCCGCAGCAGATCCGTGACCTGCTGGTCGACGACGCCACCAGCAACGCAGTCAGCAACCCGGGCAGCGGATCACCGAACAAGTTGCTGTACATCGGCGACGTCGAGCCGCCCACCCAGGACTTCACCCTCGCGGTCACCCCGACCAGTGGTGCGGTCGACCCGGGCGATTCGGTGACCGCGACGGTCAGCACCACCACCGTGATCGGAGCCCCGCACACCGTCACCCTCGGTGTCACCGGGCTGCCGAGCGGTGCGACCGCCATCTTCAGCCCGCTGTCGGTCACCTCCGGCGGGTCGGCGACGCTGACCATCGCCACCACCACCGGGGTCGGCACCGGCGTCTTTCCGCTGACCGTGGTGGGCACCGGGCCGGAGACGGCGCAGTCGGCGCCGTTCACCCTCACCGTGAACAGCCCGCCCGGCTGCTCGCAGACCAACTCGACCGACGTCGCGATCAACGACAACAGTACGGTGGAGAGTTCGATCACCATCACCGGCTGCCCTGGCAACGCCAGCTCGACCAGCACCATCGAGGTGAACATCTTCCACACCTGGATCGGTGACCTGACCGTGTCGCTGATCGCCCCGGACGGCAGCATCAACGTGCTGCACAGCCGGTCGGGCGGCAGCACCGACAACATCTTCCAGACCTACACCCGGGACCTGTCCGGTGAGGTGGCCAACGGAGTCTGGAAGCTGCGGGTGCAGGACTCGGCCAGCCTGGACACCGGCTACCTGGACAGCTGGACGCTGAACCTCTAGCCGAAACGGCGACGGACCGACCGGAACCCGGTCGGTCCGTCGCCGTCGCTGTTGCGCCTCGCGTCGCTGGTCAGCCGCCGAGCTCGTCGGCGAGGTCTTGCAGGTCCTGCATCGTCTCGGCGAAGTCCGCCGTCTCGTCGGCCGGCGGGGCCTCGATGGTGACCGCCCTGCCGTAGTCGGTAGTTCATCGTGATGTCGTTCTTCGTGCCCATGACGAGCTTCACCCGACGTGGCTGGTACTGCTCGTCGACCCACACATCGACGGCGACCACGGTGATCTCGCCGTCCTCGGGGTCGACCTGGGTCAGCTCGGCGGCCGGTGAGTCGCCGAAGCTGATGACGCCGCTGACGTCGACCGGATCGCTGCTGGGCCAGGTCCGCTCGCAACGCCACGGCGTCCAGAGCTCGTTGTCGACCATGGTGCCGGCCACGGTGGTGCCGGCGAGTGTGCGTCGGGTGCTGACCATTCTGCCTCCATCGGTACGGCGGCCGGACCGCCAAAGCCTAGGGCGATGCATTGGCGCACTCCACTTTCGCCGTCGGTTGTTCCGCGATCCGCGCACCTCGACTGCCAGCGCATGAGCGGTATGAGCGAACAGTCAATTAGGCCACCGACAGTGGGCACGCACCGCCCGACGTAGAGCGGTGCGTGCCCACTGAGGAGTGAGTCGATCGTGGTCAGGAAGCAGCCGGGGTCAGTTTGATCAACTCCCAGCCGCCCTCCGGCACGTCGTCGGTCGGATCGGTCCGTAGATTCATCGGGTTCGCCATGCCCAGGTACAACGTCGATCCGTCGGCCACCATCGTGCGGATGCCGTAGTTGAGGTAGTTGCCGGCCAGTCCCTGCGTGTCGACCGCCGTTGCCGGCCGCAGAGTCGAGCCGAACATCCACAGGTCGCCGCCGTACCGCTGCGGGTCGATGGTGATCGGGTCGGGCCCGGCGGTCGACGCGGTGGCCGCCGCCGGATAGCCCATCCCGGCCGCGGTCTGCGGCAGCAGGTCCTTGGCGAGGTAGCTCCAGTCCATCGTCCCGACGAACAGCCGGCCACCGGACACCGCCATCGTCCAGGTGTAGTTGTTGTAGATGTTGCCGAAGCCCATGTGGCCGTACCGGGGCCGGTAGCCGGTCAGCGCCCACCGCCAGGCACCGGCGCCGTCGTTGGCGTCGGCGTCGTACGCCGGCAGCACCGCCTCGCCGTACAACAGATCGACCCGCTGCGTCGCGGTGCCGAACCGCTTGCCCCGGAAGATGCTCACTGCCCGCTGCGACCGCTCCAGCGTCGTGCGGGCCGCCAGCTCGTCCACCGGCGGGTACGCCTCGGCCACCATCGCGGTCGACTTCATCGGCACATGCATCGTGCCCCAGTAGAGATATCCACGGTACGAGGCCAGCGCGCCGAGTCCGTACGAGCCGGCGATCACCGGATCCGGCTCGTAGGACGCGGCACTCCACACCTGCGTCCACCCGGCGGTGTCGTCCGGGGTCAGACCGGGCTCGGCGGCGGCCAGCGGAGGACTCATCCACACCCCGGCGATGCCCGGGTCTGGCTCGTCGGTGACACCGATGCGGCCGGACCGTCCGCTCTCGGCCGTACGCGCGCCGGCCGATTCGCTGCCAGCGGCCGACCAGGTGCTGACGAAGACCCGGCCGCCGTGCAACTCCAGGTCGGCGACCTGCGCCGGCAACTGCCCGACCTCGACGAAGTTGAACGGGTCGGTACGGTCACCCGCCCAGCGCAGGATGTGCCCGCCGTCGCGACCGTTGGGGCCGACACCGACCCCGGCGTACAGCACGCCGTCGGCGACCAGGAAGTTGCGGATGTTGCCGTACTGGGTGAAGTTGGCCGAGCCGAGATAGTCGCCGGTCACCGTGTCAAAAGCGAACATGCTCACCGTGGCCCCGAGCGCCGGCCCGGCCAGCAGCACCACGCCCTGATGGGTACCGCCGGCCCGAAGACCCAGTGTGCGGCGCAGCCGGGACAGATCGTCGGGCGACGCGGAGGTGATGTCACTGGTCTTCTCGGTCAACGTGCCGGAGGCCAGGTCGTAGACGTACGCCCGGGGCTGCCGGTGGTCACCGACGCTGACCGGCATGATCGGATTTTCCTTGGCGACCTGGCTCTCGGCGAACTCGCACACGTAGTCGTCGGTCATCCGGGGATTCGGCAGGGAGAGCGTCGCCCCGGTAACGATGCAGTTGACGTTCGACCCGGTGCCGAACCACAGCCGGTCGTGCGCCTGGGTGAGTGACCACACGTACGCCTGGTTGACCTTGGCCTGGCCGGACTCGCACGCCGGGCCGGCCGGGTAGGGCAGGCCGATACCGGCGAAGCACTCGTCCGGGGTGGCCTTGGCGAGCAGTTGCGTGTCGAACGCCGATCCGCTGGGCGAGGGTAGCGGCCTGGCGGTGGCCGGTGACTGGGCCACCGCCAGAGCGGCGGGCAGAGCTATGAGGACGGCGGCGGACAGCAGGCGCCGTCGTGATGTCTGAAGCCAGCGCATTGATTCCCTTTCGGTCAGTGCGACCAGGCCCGGTGCCGAAGGGCGAGGCCCGGGGTGGACGCTGCGCTGACAGTAAGCTAGATCGATTACCGGTCCATGTCCGACCTCCGAGCGGATCGTTGTCGCAGGTGGCCGGCGCACGGCTCAGGCGCGTCACGCCGGGCTCAGCCGCAGGCGGCGCCGTTGAGGGTGAACCCGCTGGGCGCGCGGCGGCGTCGTACAGCGTGGGGTCGCTGTAGGCGCGGTTGAACCTCAGCGACTCACCGACCATCAGCTCGGTGTCCCGGACGGCGGCACCGTGGTCGCGGATAAAGTGCGCATTTCTCGACGTCGGGTGACACGACGGTCCGGACGATCGACAGACCGAGCTGCCCCTGGCCCATGCCGACGAGCGTCTGGGTGTCGCTGGTCGTCCATTGGTCGCCGCCGCTGCTGAAGATCGGGGTGGCGGCACCGAACCCGTCGATCGTCTGGTGCGACGAGCCGGTGTTGACGGTGATGTCGGGCGTCGCGGCCATCGACGGTGGGCGGTCAGGACGCCCGCAGCGGTCACTGCGGCGAGTGCTGCCGCCGCGCCGGTTTTGCCCGCGGCTCGGACTTTCAGCACTGCCGCTGCCGCCCACTAGCCATAGACGCCCATCGTTCAAACGCGCTGTTTGGTGGGCAGTCGACTCCCGACGGGCTTTCGGTGCCCTACGGAATACGTGGATGAAACTCGCATATATCCTACGGTGACCCGGTCTGTCATGCGATTCGCGCATCGCTTTATGCCGCAAGAAGTGGCATTGAAATGCGGCTATGTAAGGTCGTAGGGTCATGTCACTTGGCAGAACTAGTGGATGGTGGTGGTGGTCTCAATGCGGAAGCTGCTCGGCTTCGTTGCGGCACTGGCAATCGGTGTTTACGCGACATTGTTCTTCGCGCCGTCGGCGCAGGCGACGGCGGCAACATTTACCCAGACAAGTTCCTGGTCGTCCGGTTATGTCGCCGAGATCGTGGTCACGAACGACTTCACCGTGCCGATCACCGGTTGGGAGGTGGCGTTCACGCTGCCGGCCGGGTCGACCATCTCCAGTGCGTGGAGTACCCAGGTGGCGACGACCACTCCGCATTACACGCTGATCAACACAAGCTGGAACGGATCCCTTGCGCCGGGGCAGTCCGTCGCCATCGGGTTCGTGGTGACCGGCACCGGCTTGCCGACCATCCTCTGGCCGCTGTAGCGTCCGCACTCCGGCGTCGGAGCGCCTGCGGCGTTTCTGGCCGCAGCCGGTCCGACCGGGCATCCGGTCGGACCGGTGTGATCTCGCCCATTTTCCGCCCCGTCAGCGGCGGAAGATCCGGCCGGGGGCTTGCGTACGCCGATCCAGTGGTTACGGTCGGCTGACCGTACCGGTGGAAAAGCGGCGAGGTGACCTTGTCTGAGGTAGAGCGGAATCGGCCGACAGTGGCGCAACGCGCCCGCCGTACCGTGTTTGTGGCACGTTTCGCGAGGTGGCTGGCGGGTCCGGCCGGCACCGGGTTCATCGGCGTCTTCTTCACCGTCGGCACCGCCGCGTTCAGCGCGGCCGGCGGGATCGCGCCTGACCTGGCCGCCGAGGGCCGGTCGCAGGGGCGGGACCGGGTCTGGTGGCTGGTCGTCTTCCTCTGTCTGGGGGTGGCGGCGGTCGCCGGTGGCGCGGCGCTGTGGTGGTGGCGCAACCGGCTGCGGGAGACCCGGGGCATCGCGTACGTCGTCAATGAGACGGCCGCCGAGTGGACTCCGGAGCAGAAGGAAGGCTTCCTGAGCGAGGTACGGGACCAGTTCGCGGTGTTCCGGCCGGTGCCGCCCCTGCGCAGCTTCGACCGGACGGCGGTGTGGCCGCACGGTGAGGAGGCGACCCGCTGGGGCCGTGACATGGACGCCGTGGTCCGGCACTTCCAGGTCGCCAACCACGACCCGGACGGCCGGGACGCCGCCTTGGACCGGTCGCTGTTCGTGTGGGCACCGTGGCCAGTGGCGGTCGCCTTCGGACAGCGGACGACGGCGTTCAGCCGGGGACGGGCGGTGCGGGTCCGCCAGCGGGACAGCTTCGGCCGGCAGGGGCCGGTGCGGGCACGACCGCTGCAGGACGACGGACATTCGTTCCAGCAGCAGATCGAGCGCCCCGGCGACGGGCTGTTCGGCGAGTTGAACGTGCGACGTCACCAGGTGCGGCTGCAGATCAGCCGCAACGGTCAGCCGGACCCGGCGGCCGGGCAGGAGCCGGTGCCCGATATCGCGCCGGGGACCGCACTGGTGTCGGTGCCGGAGGTGCTGCTGCTGGTGCTGCGAACCAACCACAACCGGTTCGGGCTGCTGCCGAGCCTGCCAGTGGACGTCACCGACCGGGCCGCCCACGACGACGCGGCGGCAGGCAGCCGCGAACCGGTCGTCTTCGAGCTGCACGACGCGGTCGGGCTGGGACTGCCGGCGATGGTGTCGACGGAGCTACGGGAGTGGCGTTACCTGCCGCCGCCCGGCGAGACCCAGCACCGGTGGGCGGACTATCCGGCGATCGTCGCCGCGGCGGCCCAGTGGGTGGCGGATCAGGCCGCCGCCGCTCCGGAGGCGATCGTCCTGCTCGGCACGCAACTGCCGCAGGAGATCTCGGTCGGGCTCGGCATCTGGTCGGCCCGGCAGTACCGCTGGCCGCGGCATGTGTGGCCGATCTACTTCCAGCTCGGTGCGCAGTTCACGATCCCGCACCTCGATCTGGGCCGCCCCACCTGACACCGGGTCCCGACCGGTCCTTGCCGGTCGGTTGTCGCTCGTCGGGCCAGCGGCGGAACCCGGTGCAGTCCTCGGTCACCACGATGTGGAACGCGACGGTCTGGGTGGGACTGTCGTTCGACCCCGGGTAGTTGGGATACGTCGCCACCGATGACCCGGCGGGCAAGTGGTTGGTGCCCGTTGCCAACTGCGGCCAACCGCCGACGAGCCTGATCAGGACGAGACTGCGCTGCCCGACGGTCGGCCGGGTGTGCCGCTTGTGGCTGCGGCCGGTAGGCCACCGTACGTCACCGATGCCAGCGCGGCGGCCAGGCCGAGCGCGTACGCCGTCGCGCGGTGCTTGGATTCCATGGCTGGTTTCCTCGGGTCAGGGGCCGGCTGCACGCCGATCGCATCCCCCGACCGGATGGATCAGGTGATCGTGACGGCCGGGCTGTAGTGGCCCTTCAAGCCATGGCGGCCACCGATCTGTGTCAACGGTCGGCCGGGGTATCCCCTTGGACACGCCCCGGTAGACGGCAGCGGAGATATCTCTGACTATAGTCAGAGATTGTGAGCTTGGAATCTCGGATCCAGACCATCCGCGCGTTCAACCGCGACGTCACCGAACGACTCGGCGTGCTGGAGGACCGCTACCTGGCACGCGACCGACCGCTCAGCCTCGATCGTCTGCTGTGGGAGATCGGCACCGACGGCATCGAGGTCCGTGAGCTGCGCAGCCGCCTCGGACTCGACTCCGGTTACACCAGCCGGCAGCTGCGCGCACTCGAGCAGGAAGGACTGGTCGTCGTTTCCCCTTCGGAACATGACAGCCGGGTCCGCCGGGCCACCCTCACCCCGTCGGGGATGGCGGAGCTGGCGGTGCTGGATCAGCTCTCCGACGAACTCGTCGGGACGATCCTGGCGCCACTGACCGAACACCAACGCGACGAGCTCGCTACCGCGACCGAGACCGTACGCCGCCTGTTCGCCGCGTCCACGGTCGCTATCGCCGCCGCCGACCCGGCATCGGAACCGGCGCGGTGGGCGGTCGACGCGTACCGCCGTACGCTCGACGACCGTTTCGACGGCGGGTTCCGGCCTGAGCGGACCCGGCCGACCACCGATGATGTCCTACGTCCACCCTCCGGGCTGTTCCTGCTCGCCACGTTCAGGAGTCGACCCGTCGGATGCGTCGGCGTCACCCGGGTGGCCGACGCGACTGCGGAGATTCGCCGGCTCTGGGTGTCGTCCGAACTGCGCGGTCTGGGGATCGGGCGACGGCTCCTCGCCGCGGCCGAGGACGCCGCCGTGACGCTCGGAGCGGGCGTCGCCCGACTGGAAACCAACCGGACCCTCACCGAGGCGATCGGCCTGTACCGGGCCGCCGGGTACGACGAGGTGGCCCCGTTCAACGATGAGCCGTACGCGCACCACTGGTTCGCCAAATCGCTGACCGGTGAGTCGTCGACCGGCGAGCCGCTGCCTTCGGGCGGTGCCGGTGCCCCGCTCGGCCGGGTCGGGTTTCTCGGCCTTGGCATCATGGGGCTGCCCATGGCCCGCCGGCTCGCCCGCAGCGGTGTCGGGCTGACCGTGTGGAGCCGTACCCCGAAGTCCGACGACGAACTCGCGGTCGCCGGCGCCCGCACCGCTGCGAACGTCCCGGAGGTGTTCGCGCAGTGCGACACGGTGATCGTGATGCTGCGCAACGCGGCCGCCGTGGATCAGGTCCTCCGTGACGTCCCCGGCGGCATCGCCCACCTCGTCGCCGGACGCACGATCGTCAACATGGGAACCCTTTCCCCCGAGTACTCCAAGGCACTGGCCGACGAGGTCGAAAGCGCTGGCGGACACTACGTCGAAGCCCCGGTCTCCGGCTCCCGCCGCCCGGCGGAGGACGGCAAACTGGTCGCGATGGTGGCGGGCCGCCCCGACGTCGTCCGGCGCACCGTCGCGCTGCTCGACCCGATGTGCGCGCAGGTCACCGTCTGCGGACCGGTGCCGTCCGGACTCACGATGAAGCTCGCCGCCAACGTCTTCCTGATCGCCCTCGTGACCGGTCTCGCCGAGGCGTTCCACTTCGCCGACCGGCACGGTCTCGATCGGGAGTTGCTGCGTGGCATCCTCGATGCCGGTCAGATGTCCTCGCCGATCTCCCGGGTCAAGACCGCGAAGCTGGTCGCCGACGACCTCTCCGCGCAGGCGGCCATCGCCGACGTGCAGATGAACGCCGAGCTCATCGTCGACGCGGCCGCCGTGGCTGGGGCAGGCGTCCCGCTCAGCGAGCTGTGCCGGGCGCTCTACGCCGACGCGGTCGGCCGTGGCGACGGAGCCATCGACATGGTCGGCGTCATCCGGACCATCGCCGCCGGACGGCAGATCGCCGTCAGTTCCGTGGCCGGTGGGGAATAGCGACCCGTGGCGCACACCGCAGGTGCCGCCACGGCCGTCACCCGTGGCGGCGTCGCCACCCGCTCTCCTCACGTTCCAGGGCCTGCTGCTCGGCGAGCCGGTGTTCGCGCAGCTGGCGCCGCCAGGCCCCGGACCGCCGGCTGTCGGCGGTGATCCCGGCGACGGTGATCGCGGTGAGCAGCAGCAGCGCCGCGAACGCCGGGACCCGGTGGACCACCGGCAGCAGCGCGGCGAGCAGCAGGACGGGGACGGCCAGACTGGCGGCGACGCTGCGGACGGTCCGCAGCTGGAAGGCCGACAACGCCACCAGGTAGAGCAGGACCCCGCCGTAGAGCGCGCGCAGGTGGATCGGCTCGAGCGGGGCGTCGTGGTCGGTCGACGACGCCCCGGCGAGGAAGGCCAGCGTCTGCTTCAACCCGAGGGACAGCAGGATGATGCCGAACAACATGGGCAGGTGCAGCAGGGTGTACGCGTCGCGGGCGAGCCGGTCGCGGCGTACCCCATGGGTGTGGTGCAGCACCTGCTCGGCGGCGTACGACCGGGTGTCGAAGTAGGCCCACCACAGGGCGCAGATCAGGGCGATGCCGAGCAGCGTCGCGGTGATCACCGGGACGGTGCCCGGCGCCCCGATCGAGGCGCCGGAGCCGAGCCCGAGCGACAGCAGCGCCTCACCGAACCCGATGAGGACGATCTGCGCATGCCGTTCCGTCCAGTGCCCGGCGGAGACCACGGCGAATGGTTCGAGGCGGACGGTGGTCAGGTACGCGACACCGACGCCGAGCATCCAGAGCAGAAGGAGCGTGACGGTGCCCTCGCCGGGCCACCCCAACAGCGGTACCACCGCGGCGGCGAACAGCAGCGCGGTGCTGGCGGCCAGCAGCGGTGTGTCCCTCCACCAGGTGCCCAGCAGTTCGGGGTGCCTCCTCGCGGCGCCGCGCAGCGCCGCGGCTTCCAGCAACCAGATCAGCAGGTAGCAGGTGGGGAAGATGAACTCGCCGGGAATGATTTGTGGAACGCCGGGCTGTGCCTGCGGCGGTTCGTCGCCGATGCCGGGCAGCGTCGCCACCGCGATGAAGACGATCGCCATGATGGTGAAGCCGTGGATCGGCATCATTCCCCAGTCGGCCCGGAGATTGTTTCCCAGCAGGGCGAACCGGGACCAGACCAGCCAGAGCACCGACAGGAGCAGAAAGATCGCCACCAGTCCGAACGGTTCGAGATCCTCGACCGAGGCAGTGGTCACGTGGATGAAGGCGAACACGAAGACCAGGTCGTAGAACAATTCGAGGCGAGAGACCTTCATGCCTGGTGCGGCGGGCATGGCCGGGGATGTCGGTTTTGTGGCTTCCACGACCGACAGTATGCGACGGTGGCTGTGGCTTCCGAGCCCGGAACGTCGGTGCGTGAAGTCGAGGGAACCGCCGTTGTCGTCAAACCGGCTCCGAGACAACCATGTGGGTTCCCTCGATCGGGTGGCGTGCTCGATCGGGTGGCGTGGCGGACGACCACCCCGGGTCAGGATCGGGGGCGGAGGCCGTCGATGGACAGCAGTGCGGTCGCGGCGGTGCTCGGGTGTCGGCCGCTCGCGGTGGCCACCGCGACGTTCCAGTGCGGCGGGTCGGTGATCGGCACGAAGCGCGCGGCGGTCTGCTTGGTGGTGAAGAACTGCGGTACGACGGCGACGCCCAGCCCGTGACTGACCAGGTCGAGCAGCCAGTGCACGTCGTTGACCTCGAAGGCGACCCGCCGGTCGACGCCGGCGGCGACCATTGCCTGGTCGACGACGTCCCGGCTGATCCAGCCGGGGGAGAAGTCGACGAAGGTCCCGCCGGACAGCTCACCCAGGTCGACCTCGGCGCGATCGCCCAGCGGATGCTCCGGCCCGCAGGCCAGCACCATCGGCTCGGCCCGGATCGGGGCCAGCGTGACGCCGGTCGGCGCGCTGGCCGGCGTCGACACGAACGCCAGGTCGAGGTCGCCGGTGCGGACCCGTTCGACCAGGTCCGGTGACCCGCCCTGGCGGAGTCGGATCTCGACGCCGGGGTGGGCGGCGTGGAACCGGGCCAGTGCCGCCGGCAGGTCGACAGCGCCCAGACACTGCAGGGTGCCGACCGCCAGGTTGCCGCGCAGCAGCCCCCGAACCTCGGCCACCGCGTCCTTGGCAGCGGCGACGTTGGCCAGGGCGTGCCGGGCCTGGGTGAGCAGCGCCCGGCCCTCGTTGGTCAGCTCGACGCTGCGGGTGTTGCGGACGAACAGGCTGGCCCTCAGTTCACGCTCCAGCGAGCGGATGGAGGCCGACAGGCCGGACTGCGCGACGTGCATCCGCTCGGCGGCCCGGGTGAAGTGCCGCTCCTCGGCGACCGCCACGAAGTACTCGAGCTGACGCAGCTCCACGATTCATCACCCAAACTGATCGCCGGGATCGGATCCTTCTGTTGGACAGCTTAACCGCAGGGTAAGAGGGTGGAACCCGGGCGCGTGGGGTACGACAACCGCGCCCACGGACCATCCCGCAGAGGAGACCTCATGCACACCCGTCACATCGGTGACGTCGCCGTCGGGGCGATCGGCCTCGGCGGCATGCCGATGTCCATCGAGGGCCGGCCTGACGAGCAGCGGTCGATCGCCACGATCCACGCCGCGCTGGACGCCGGTGTCACCCTGATCGACACCGCCGACGCCTATCACCTGTACGCCGACGACGTCGGCCACAACGAGTCGCTGATCGCCCGCGCCGTGGCGACCTTCGGCGGTGACGCATCCGACGTGCTGATCGCCACGAAGGGCGGCCACCTGCGGCCCGGCGACGGCTCGTGGACCAAGAACGGCTCGCCCGAGTACCTGAAGAGCGCCTGCGAGGCGTCGCTGAAACGGCTCGGCGTCGAAGCGATCGGCCTCTACCAGTTCCACCGGCCCGACCCCACCGTGCCGTACGCGGACTCGATCGGCGCCATCCGGGACCTGCTCGATGCCGGGAAGATCCGGCTCGCCGGCATCTCCAACGCCGACCCGGAGCAGATCCGGCTCGCCAACGACATCCTCGGCGGCCGGCTGGTCAGCGTACAGAATCAGTTCTCCCCGGCCTTCCGCTCCAGCGAGCCGGAGCTGACGCTCTGCGCCGAGTTGGGCATCGCGTTCCTGCCGTGGAGCCCGCTCGGCGGCATCGCCAGCGCCGCCGACCTGGGGTCGCGGTTCGCGGCGTTCGCGCAGGTCGCGAAGGAGTACGGGGTCAGCCCGCAGCAGGTCTGCCTGGCCTGGCTGCTGGCGAAGGCGCCGGTCGTGGTCCCGATCCCTGGGGCGTCGCGTCCGGAGACGATCCGTGACTCGGCGGCCGCCGCCGACCTCGAACTGTCCGCCGAGCACCTGGCCCGCCTCGACCCACCCGCCTGACCGACCAACCCGCCACACCATGCGCAGGATCAAGTGAAGGCCAGGTACCTATCAACCGCCGGTTGAGGTATCTGGCCTTCACTTGATCCTGTCTCGACCCCCGCCCTCAGCTGCGGGCCGGGGCGGCGACGGGGGCGGTGATCCGGTTCGGTGGTCAGGTCGGCGCGCTCGTTACCGGGGCGCGGCAGGTGGCCGGGCTGCGTGCGGTGTGGCGGGCGAACGCCCCGGCCGGGCTGCCGGAGCTGGTGCTTCCGCTCCCGGGTGTCGGTGGGCCGGGCATCGGCGGGCCGGGGAGCGGCCGGACCGGGACACGCTGTGGGTGAGCGACATCGACGGCGCCAGCGACGTGGTCAAGGTCAACGGGCGTACGGTGTCGGGCTTCCTGGGTCGCATCCGCTACGTCTGCGACGGGCCGACCGCCCTGGTCGGGGCGGTGGACCGGCTGATGCGGCTGGCACCGTACAGCGGGGTCGGTGTGCAGCGCGGCTGCGGCTTCGGCCTGGTCCGCCTGGAGCCGACCTGGCGGTAGCGGTCAGGGTTTCCGCTTGCGGGCGGCGTACGAGCGCAGCGCCCGCAGCAGGTCGATCTTGCGGAAGCCAGGCCAGTAGACGTCGCAGAAGTGCAGCTCGGAGTGAGCGGCCTGCCACAGCAGGAAGCCGGACACCCGTCGTTCTCCGCTGGTGCGGATGACGAGATCCGGGTCCGGTTGCCCACTGGTGTACAGGTGGGCGGCGATCTGGTCGGCGGTCAGTCGCTGCGCGATGTCGTCCAGCGTCGCCCCGCACCGTGCCTGGTCGTCCAACAGCGACCGTACGGCGTTGACGATCTCCTCCCGGCCGTCGTAGCCGATGGCCACGGTCAAGTGGTGGCCGGTCTCCCGCTGCCGGGTCGCCTCCTCGGCGAGCTTCAGCGCGTGCCGGGTCGAGTCGGGCAGCACCTCAAGCCGACCGGCCAGGTGCAGCTGCCAGATGTTGCCGTCGCGGGTCAGCCGATCCGTGACGACGGTTTCGATCATGCCCATCAGGTTGTCGACCTCGTCGGAGGCGCGTTTGCGGACGTTGTCGACGGAGGCGACGAACACCGTGACGTGCCGGATGCCGATCTCGGCACACCAGCTCAGCACCTCGTCGAGGTGTTCGGCACCGTGCCGGTGGCCGACCTTGGGGTCGTCGAAGCCCATCTGCCGGGCCCATCGCCGGTTGCCGTCCACCACCATGGCGAGGTGGCGGGGCAGCTCGCCGGCGGTGAGCTGGGCGCGCAGCCGGCGGGCGTACAGCCGGTGTCCGGCGTCGAGCAGAGGTCGCATCATCGCCTGATCTCACCACGCTTGCTCGCCCGGACACAGCAGCGCAGGTCGGTCTGCTAACTCGGCCAACGACCGGGTAACGGCGGGTGGTGACAGCGGCAGGAGACGGGGTGCGGGCCGGTGGGGCTGTCGGCGGGTGTCCGCAGCTGGGCGTTGCGTGGCGACGTCGGAGTGGGCAGGTGGCGGTGCGGCGGGTGCCCGCTGCAGGAGGAGCGCCCGTGCTTGCGGCACGGTATGGTCCGGCAGCATGTATCCGGACAATCGGCGCGTCGCGCTCGTCGCGGTGCTCGGCGGCTTCCTGTTGGGCTTCGTCGACTTCGTATGGATCAAGTTCATGCCTTGGTGGCCGCTTGCCGACCTGGGGAACTCGTCTGCGGTGTGGGCGGTCGCCGCGTTCTTCTTCGGCTACTGGGTCCGTACCGGGTGGCTGCGGGCTGCTGCCGGTGCTGCCGCCTGACTGGTGATCGCCGTACCCGCCTACTACGTTGCGGCGGCGCTGATCCAGGGCGACGACTGGTGGCTGCTGTGGGCGCCGACATCTCTGCTCTGGATGGCCTTCGGGGTCCTCGCCGGAGTGGTCTTCGGTGTCGGCGGTGTCTGGGCACGCGGATCGGGCTGGCGGCAGACCATCGGTACAGCCCTGCCGGGAGCGGTGTGCTGTACCGAGGCGGCGTTGGAGGCGGCCCGGATCGGTGACCCCAGCTACGGCAGCGAGCAGATCCCGCATGTCGTGGTTCGGGCGGTGCTCGGCGTACTGGTGATCGTCCTGGCTGGTCGGACCACCCGCAGCCGGATCCTCAGCCTCGCCACGGCGTTGCCGTTGGCGCTGCTCGGCCTCGGGGCGTTCCTGGCGGCCGGCTTCCGCTGAAGTCGCGGTGCTTGGGGTGGTGCGGCAGGTGAGTGTCGTGGCGCTGGCTGGCGGCAAGCCGCGATGGCTGCTCCGCCGCGCTGGTCGGAGGGCCCTATCCGAGCTGCAGGAATAGGTGTTACTGGTTGAGACAGGCAATTTCGTCGGCCCAGGCCAGCCAATGATTGCACAGCGTGACGATCTCGTCGGGGCTTAACCGGTACGGGTCGAACGCCGAATCTGGGAAGCGGCGCACTGCACGGAGCGCTTCCGCGAAGACCTGCCGATCGAAGCCTGGGTCGTGATCGCGCAGCATCTCGCTGCCAGAGTAGCGTCCGTCCCGTAACACGCCATATACGTCGATGTAGTCACGTACCTCGGCGCGTCCGAAGAGCGCACACAGCTTGTTCGCCACCGCATCTGCCGGGTGAAGGACCGGACCGATCGCGAGCTGGACTGGCGGATATGCGCGCCAGTCGATTCCCCGCTCGACAGTGCTGGTACTTGCGGTCTCGACGTCGGCTACCGAGCCGGGCAAAGGACGGGCCCTCCCGCCCGGCGGTCACGTCAAGGTCATCAGCGCGCAGCGCCGCCGCTACGGCGGCAACCGCAGCTGGGAAGTCTGAGGCCGCAGGCATCGTGGTGAACAGGTCTACGTCTTTGGACATGCGGTCGACGAAGCCGTGAGCTTGTACGGCGTACCCGCCGGCCAGGCAGTACCCGAATCGTCCCAAAGGAAGTGTTCTCGCTGGCCGGCTGGTACAGCGAGCGAGAGATCGACGTCAACTACATGGTGCACGGTCGGCCACGCCTGGTCACCGCAGCGTTCGGCACCGAGGTACGGGTCAAGCGCGGTTGGCAGCCCGAGGCGGCCGACGTGATCATCGTGCCCGGTGGCGGGCGACCCGGCGAGCCCGGTATTTGGGCGGAGATCGAAAACGGGGCGCTGCCCAGCGCGCTGGCGGCGGCTCCCCGGTCGAGGCTCATCATGTCGTCGTTGTGTACCGGCGCGGTGCTCCTCGCCGTGGCCGGCCTGGTTGACGGCCGCCCCTGCACCACGCACACCGTCGCGAAGCAGCAGCTGACCTCGCGCGGCGGCATCGTCAAGAACGCCCGCGTGGTCGACGACGGCGACCTCGTCACCGCCGCCGGAATCACTTCCGGCCTGGACCTGGGGCTGCACCTGGTGAAGCGCCTGCTGGGTGCGGACGTCGCCATCCGGGTAGAGGAAGCCCTCGAATTCCAGGCACGGGGCACCGTCTGGACCCAGTGAACCAATCCGAACCTGGCCACCGCCATAGCTCGGCCGGCCGGGTGTCTACTCGTCGAGCGGTGCGGCCGTGTCGAGGGTGAACTGAAACGGTTGATCGGTGGTCAACACGTCGTCCTTGGTCGCGGTCAGGTGCTCGACGTAGTGCTCGTTGTCGAGCCGGAAGAGCCGGAGTGTCACCGCCGACGGATTCGGCAACTCTGGCTCAACCAGCAGATACCACGAGATTCGGGCGGCGGCGTACAACTGCAGCTTGAGCAGTCGATCGGTGGCGGCGTTGCTCGGAGATGTGATCTCGCAGATGAGCAGGACCTCAGCCGCGTCGGTAATGGATCCCTCGCTGTCAGTGTCTGCGACGACGAGGTCCGGAATCACGATCCGATCGGTACGCAATCTGACGTTGATCGCCTCGTACGCCTTAAGGCCGGCAGACCGGGCCGCCGGATACAGCGCGGACATCAGCAGGAAGGAAAGCTGCTGGTGACGCTTGCTCGGTGCGGAGCTGGTCCACAAGCAGCCGTCGAGCAGCTCTGTCCGGTCGGGCGTCCTGCCCAGTGCAGAGTAGCTCGCTTCGTCCCAGGTGCGGTCGGGGTCAAGCACGTTTACGCGTCACCAGCGTCAGGAGGATGACGGTCCCCCACCCAGGGAAGGGGTGGGGGACAGGGCGGTCGGTAGCGGTCAGTGGGGGAGGGTGCCGGTTTGTAGGGCGGTGGTGAAGGTGCCCCAGTGGCGGGTGGTGAAGGTGAGGGTGGGGCCGGTGCGGTCCTTGCTGTCGCGTACCTCGGCGTGGCCGGCGTGCCGGCGGGCCTCGACGCACTCGCCGCCGTTGCCACCGCTGCGGCTGGAGGTGAACCAGGGGGTGTCGGGCTTCATCGCAGGTGCTCCTCGATCGGGACCGACTGCTCACGGATCAGCCGGAAAATTCGACGGTACTCCGCCAACTCCTCCGGCCGCTCCAGGTAACGAGCACCCACATGAGACTCGACGTAGGCGATGTCCGGGTCGTCCGGGTCGGCGAAGTCCAGCAACGTGAAGGGGCTGACCATCGCCGCATGCGCACCCGCCGACCAGGGTAGGACGCGGATCTCCACCCGTACCCGTCGACCCAGCCCGGCCAGGTGGGCGCGCTGCTCGGCCATCACCGCCGGTCCGCCGACCTCGCGGGCCAGCGCACCCGCACCGAGGACCGCGACGATCCGGGCCGGCTGCTCGCGGTCGTAGTAGGAGATCTGCCGGTCCAGCCGCAGCGACACCTGACCTTCGATCTTCTGCTCGGTCGCCTGCGGGTCGGCGGCGCGGAAGACCGCACGCATGTAGTCCGGCGTCTGCAGCAGGCCGTGGATCAGCTCCGGGTTGTAGTTGTGGATCTCGGTGGCGGCGGCTTCGAGGCCGACGTACAGGCGGAACCAGTCTGGTACGGCGTCGCCGTGCGACTCCCACCACCCGTGATCATCACTGGCGGCGGCGAGCCGGGTCAGCGCGTCCGTCGTCTCCGGGTCGGCACCGTAGAACCAGCAGAGACCGCGAACGGTGTTCATCTTGACCGGAAACTTGCCGTTCTCGATGCGCCACAACGTCGTACGCGAACAGACCTTCGCCCGCTCCACCTCCTGCTCGGTGCGGGCCGCCTCCTCCCGCAGTCGGCGCAGCCGTCGCCCCAGCTGGCGGCGCACCACAGTCGGTCCGGTGACCGGCATCGCTTCACCTTCCTCTCATCCGACACACCCAGCACCCGCGCCAATGTTTCAAAAGGAAACCGCTGGCCGGGCTGGTCGCCGAAATCGCCACATCACAGTGGAGACGAGCCGGCGTCCACGATTGAGTCTGCCGTACGCCGGCTGGAAGTGTTGTCCGCCACAAGGGCTAATTCACGAAATCCGGTATCTCGTGACGGAGGTTGCGAACATGAGCGAGCGCACCACCGGCGGTGGACACGTCCCGCCGACCGGCATGTCCCGCGTCGACCGTGCGGGCCGTTCCGAGTTCCCACTCGACGGACTGCTGACCTGCGCCGGCTGCGACCGCCGGCTGGTCTGCCTGCAGACGTTGAGCGGCCGGGCGTACGGCGCACCGTGCGGCTGCCGGCCCGGCCCGGTCAGCGCCGAGAAACTCGAACGCCTCGTGCTCGACGCCGTCGTCGCGCACGGACGCGGCGTGCTGATCCAGATCGAGGACGCCGCCGACCCGGGCAGCCTGATGCGCCGCTTCCTGGCCGAGGTCCACGTCGGCAACACCATCGACGAGCTTGAGCTCAGCTGGCTGTACTGACGACCTCGGCTCAGGAGCGGGTGGACCCGTTGCGGCCCGGGTCGGGCGGCTTCGGAGTCCGCTGACGGTAGCTGTCTGCCTGCTCCTCGAGCCGCTGGAACAGCCGGTCGAAAAGGTTCGCCTGCTCGTAGCCGTTGCCGTTGCGTGCGTGTTCGGCGAGCAGGTTCTCCAGCCGGTCGGTCTCGGCCTTGCGCTCGGCGAGGGACTCCCGCACGACGGCGGCCAGGTTCTCGTTGGCCAGCGTGGCCGCGGCGGCGGCAACCGGGCTATCCATCAGCTGCTCCAGGACCGTCGACCACTGCCGGCTCATCCGCTCCACGTACTGCGCGCGTCTGGTGTCCACGTCGTACTGGTAGTCGAGCTTGATCAACTGATCCCAGTACGGCTCGACGGCCCGTTTGACCCGGTCGTCGAGCTCCACCGAGACGTACGCCTGGCAGGTGACCCGTGCCCCACCGCGCTCCCCCACCAGCGGCTCCGATTCGGCGACCGCGCGCTGCAACTCCACCTCCAGATCCCGGGCCCGGTGCGCGGCGAGATTCCGGGCGCGGGCAGCGGCGAGGCGGGTCAGCGCCCGGATGGCGTACGGCATGAAGAACTGCGCGGACCCGCTGAGCACCTCCCTCGGCAGCCCGTTCGACGACCAGACGAAGCTGGCGTGGATGCGGAAGGTGAACACGTACCCCCGGGCGGGCACGATGATCGGCGCCGGCGCGTCCCGACGCTCGGTCAGCCGGCCCGGTGGCGCGGGCGGTGGTGGCGGTGGTGGCAGCAACGGTTCGGGCTCGGGGCCACTGAGCGCCGCCACGAGCCGCTGCCACAACCTCAGCAGCCACGACCCGAACCGACGCCACCATCCGCCGCCGGAGCGCTGCATCCGAAAATCCGTCACGTCGTCACCTCCTCACCGCGGCATCAAGCCACTCCGGCAGCCCACCGTTAAAATGCGGGGACCGGTCAAGACTGAACTTCATCCGGCGGCGCAGGGACGGCCCGGCAGCGAGGTCCGCGACCAGCGAGGCGACGGCCTTGCGTACGGTCTCGTCGGTGTCGGCGTTGATCAACCAGCGCCCGAACGTGTGCCAGGCCCACCGGGACCGCGCCGGACTCAGCAACGCCAACCGCCAGAGCCGCACCAGCGCGTCGCTGTCGACCTCCTGCGTCGCGGCTCTGACCAGGAGATCGGGTACGCCGCCAGGGGAATCGTCGTCCACCTGCTCGGCGAGTTCGAGCAGGGCATGGGCGGCATGCGGTTGCAGCTGCCGGTCTTCCGACCAGGTCACCAACTCGGCGACGATCCGGTGTGCGGTGCGCGCGGTGTACAGCTGGCGGATGCCCTGAGTGACTGAGTATGTGTGCTGCTGCATCGGATCCTGGGCGATGCGGCGCAGGTCGGCCAGGCTCCAGCTGAGGTCGGGCTGCTGCAGCCCGCTGGCGTAGACCCGGGCGGCGGCGTCCCGCTGATAGTTGCGCCCGCCACCGGCCCAGTCGCGGATCTGCCGACGGACGAGATGCCCCACCTGGCCGCCCATGTCGGCCGCGACCATCGCCCAGGCCGCCGCCTGGCGCAGTCGCGGCTTCGGCGCGGCAGCCCACTTGTCGACAAGGTCGGTACAGACCCGGTCGAAGTCGTGGTGGGCGAGCAGCCCGGCTGCCTCGGCGGCTGCCCGCTGCATCGGCTCGTCACCTGCGGCGACCAGCTTGTTCAGCCATTCGAGCAGGGCTGGTCGGGTGCTGTCGAACTCATGCCACGCCTCGTCGATGATTGCGCCCCGCATCGCGCCGTCGCGCAGCCAGGCCGAGCGAGACGACCCGCCCGGCGAGTTCGTGGCGTCGCGGCTCTCGTGCCAGTCCACCTTGAGCGGCCCGAGCAGCTCCGCGACCGGATATTGCAGCGCCATCCGGCCCCAGTCGGTCCGCTTGGCCTGCCCGTCGATCTCCTCGAGCAGGAGACCGGCGGCCTCGAAGACGTAGTGCAGCGGCTGTCGGGCGAAGACGGCGTACGCGATCCGGAAGGCCCGCTCGTGCTGATCGATCCGGCGCGGCCGGCGGCCGGTGCCGTTCTCGCCGGTACTGCCGCCGTCGGTGCCGAGGACTTCCGCCGCGTGGATCCTACGGCGCGGCTGCGACCTGGCGAGCACCTGCGCCATGGCGTCGTCGTCGGCCGGATGGACCGCCCCGACAGCCTCGGCGATCGACACCGCCTCCTGCGGCCCGTAGCAGCTGTGCAGATCAGTGGTTAGACCGTCGTGCTGCAGGTACCCGTCCACCGCCCGGTCGCACCCCTCGTCGGTCGATCCCAGCCGGTCGCGCAGGTGATGGCGCAGATGGGCATGGAAGACGGCGACGGGGTCAGGTGGGCGATGCGGTACCTCGGCCCCGGGCCGTGCACCTGGCCGGCTGTCGTCGTCGCGGATCAGCACCAGGCTCGCGCCACGCCTACGAGAGAGGCCGGCCAACATCCGGATCATCCGGCCGTGCTTGTTGCCTGGCAGCCGGAGCACGTACCCGTGATCATCTTTGATGCTGTCGCCGACTCGGCGTAGCTCGTCGGGCTCGACATCGTTTGGCAGATCGATTTGACGTACCCGGTCTGGGCCGTGCTGCCGAGCCAGCGTCACAAGTGCCGTGCTGAACCGGCCGGTGTACGGCCTGCCCGCCAGGCACACCGCCGACAGCCTACCGAGCTCTCGTTGCAGCTCCTCGTCCGTAGCGGTCGACACGTACACCTTGAGCAGGTCGGCTATCCCGACCAGGTCCGCGATGATGGGTCTCGCCGAGGGAGGACCCAGGTTGTTCACGATCCTGATCGTGTTGCCGATGCCGACGGCGCCCACCCCGGAGATGCCCAGCCGCGAGTAGATCGCGGAGAGCCGGTCGCCGTACAGCTCCGCGCCGACCTGCGGGTCCAGCCATACGGACTCCGGATCGACCTCGTCCTGCGGCTCGGCCTCTGCCTCCGAGGTGGATCCGTGGTCAGGAATCGTGTCCGTCATCGAGGCGACTCCCAGGAACCGAGATCCTCTGGCCGGCCCGAAACCGAGACGGAATTGCCGGTACCGATGGCACCAGTTCCCCCTATCTGGTTGTCCCGGAACACCTGCCCACCGCCTGCGGGGCGAGGCCGGGGACCGGACCGCCGGTGGTCGACGCCCGCGTCGCCGGCACCGTCCGGTTGGTCGGGCACGGAATCTCGTGGGTCTGGCCGCTTACCGGTCGCTGGGATGCTCTCGCCTGGGACGTAGATCCAGGCGGCAGCCTCGAAGCCCTTGTCCGCGATCCGCGCGGTCACCGGCTGAAAGTGATCAAGCCGAAGGTCTTGGTACTGCCGGACGATGTCCTGGTAGAGCCGATCCGACACGATCAGCGCGATCGCGGCGTCCGGGAACTGCCGTAGCGCGGTCTTGAGCTGGGGTGAGTCGACCAGCCGGCAGACTGTCACGACCGCGTCGCTCGGAAATCCGTTGGCCCCGTCGAGATGGACCGGACCTTCGTGGACAGCGACCCGCAGGCGGATCCGAGCCTCGTCGCTGAGTCCACGGTTGGTCTCGCGCAACAGTCGGTCAAGAACCGGGGTCAGCCGGGCCAGGACCGCCCGTTCACTTGTCCCCTGCGGGAGGACGGCGAGTTCCCCGTCTCCACCCTGCTGGGTCTGCCAACTGGCGCGATCGAAGCCCACCTCGCTGCACGCAGCAGCCATGACCTCCTGAAAGGTCAGCTGCGCGCGGTACTGCAGGACGTTGTCTCGACGGCTGTAGGACTCCATGTCCACGGCGACCAGGACACGTCGGTCTGGATCCTTGATGTAAGGCATGCTCTCCATCTCCTACTGGGCGACAAACCGTTCGATGCTCATCTCTACAGAACGGCGGCGATGGGGATCCCATAAAAGGATGGAATCAGCGCGACAGTCGAATGGGCGACAAGTGGTGCTCCGACACTGTGGCTCCCGCCGGTCTCACGTTCACTCGATGTATGGAGCGGATGAAGAGGGCGAGCAGCGGCGCCGGCCCGGACGCGTGGCGCGATCTGCAAGTTAGTCTGACCACAGTGGCCTCACTGCAGACATCGATCAGACACGCTGACGCGAAGGCACTGGCCCTGCTGTCGATCGAAGGTGCCATCGCGGCGACGGTCGCCGACCAGGCCCTGCCGACGATGCTCGACGGCGCCCCTGCGGTCGTGGCGATCTCGGTCTGCCTCGCGGCCGGCATGCTCGGCGCCATGGTGGTCGCCACCTGCCGGCTTGCGATGGCGTTCCAACCGCGCATTACCGGTGTGGGAGGTGCCAACCGGTTCGGGTTTCCGGACCTCGTTTCGGCTGGCGGGCGCCCGTCGGCCGCCTGCGTCCAACAACATCGAGACGAGGCATGGGACCTCGCAGTCGTCCTCGCCCGTATCGCCCTGACCAAGTACCTCTTGATCAAGAACTGTATGCCCTGGTTTCTGGTGGCGGTCGGCTTTGCCGGCAGCTTGCTGGTCGTCACCGGTGTGGCAGGAACCTCGTCTTGAGTCGCGCTTCGGACAGTAGCGAACCTGAAGCTGAACGTGAATGATGGCTCTCGGGCCCCGAGGAGGTGCAGATGGAGAAGAACGCCCCGTCGCCGCCGGGGACCCTCCTGGCCCGGCTGCAACCGTCGACGCGCGTACGCCTCCTGTCGGTCGGGGTACGACGCTCCGTCAAGGAAGCGCAGGTCATTCTCCGGGAGGGTGCTGAAGAGTCCTATGTGATCCTGCTCGAGGACGCACTGGTCAAGGTCACCGCTGCATTGACCGACGGTCGGCACGCCCTGCTGTCGATCCGTGTCTCCGGCGACATCATCGGCGAGATATCCGCATTGAACGAGACACCGAGGACGGCGACGGTTACCGCCTGCCGCCCGTCGGTGATCCGCGTCATCCACCGAAACGAGTTCATGGCATTCCTCCGTGACAACCCCGACGCTGCCCTCACCGTGGCCGGGATCATCGCGGACCGTCTCCGCTGGGCCAACCGGCGTCGGATCGACTTCACTCACTACCCGCTACGTGTTCGCCTCGCCCGGGTTCTGTGGGAGATCGCCGCTGCCTACGGACGGCGGAGCCCACAGGGCATGGTCGTCGACATCCGGTTGACCCAGGACGAGATGGCCACCCTCTGCGGTGCCGCCCAGGTCAGCCTGCAGAAAGCACTCAGTGAACTTCGGTCGGAGGGCATCGTCTCGACCCACTACCGGGGGATCGTCGTACGAGACAGCGAAGCACTACGCTCGGTAGCAGACCTCGCCTGAACCGTCCGCGGCTGGTCCGCCGCCCGCAGCCGCTGCGCCAGCTCGGCCGGCCCCGTCAGCACCCGGTCCGCCCCGGCTGGTCGTCCGTCGTCCGGGGCGACGCGTTCTCGGCCAGTTCGGCCGCCAGGACTGCGCGCAGGTCGTCGTCCAGGCCGGCGGCGCGGGCGGTGGCGACCCAGGCCGCGAGCTGGGTGCGGATCGCCGGGTTCGAGGCCGCGCGGCGCGCCGACAGCGACGCCAGTACGAAGGTGCCGACGCCGGGCCGGGATGCACCACACCGTCGTGTTCCAGTTCGCGGTACGCCTTGTGCACGGTGTTCTGGTTGATGCCGAGTGCGGCGACGACCTCCCGGGCGGTCGGCACTATGCCTGGTCGGGGTCGGGTCAGCTGGAGGGCCAGGGATCGTGAGCGGCTACCAGACCGGGAACAGGTCGGGACCGCCGCCCTCGGCGGAGCGGAGCAGCGGGGTGGTGAAGTCCGGCACGTACAGGAAGCAGCGGACTCGCAGGTCGCCTTCCCACACCGAAGGGTTCCCGTCCGGAACCAGAAGGTGGCCACCCGGTAGGGCAGGTCCTCGTCGACCGGCTCCAGCGCTTCGAGGTGGTCGTCACCCCACCGCACGTCGTGGCAGCCCAGCCGAAGCGCGCCCGTCGGTCAGCGGGCCGCGCAGGCTTCCGGTCCGGGGCAGCACCTTGCCCCGGAACACACTGCTGATCTCGGTCAGGTCGCAGCGGAACCAGCCGGTAGTACCTGCCGCTGCCCGAGGCAGCCTCGTCTCGGTGGCAGGTGCCGGCCTGCGGGACGAAGGTGGTCGGCTCGTCGAACCCGGCCCAACCGTCGGTGAGGGTGCCGTCGGTCCCCCGGCGGCGGTGCCGCACAGCCGGCCGGCACGGCCAGCGACGCGGCGGCCAGTAGCGCGACCATCCTGGTGCGTAGCGGCTGCAAGATCATGAGAACCTGCCGCTTCACTGGTACTGGATGGGCAGGGCGCTGGTGCCGCCGTCGCGCACCGAACCGGTCAACAGCGGGTCGGCCCGCCAGGCGAAGCAGCGGATCGTCCTGTCGCCCTCCGCCCAGTCAAGGACGTCGGAGAAGGTGTAGATGGTGCCCACCCGGTACTGCAGGTCGCCGTTGTTCGGCACCTTCGCGTAGTCGGCCACCACCTTGCGGCACTGGGTGTGGACCCGCTCGTCGTTCAGCTCCACCTCGTCGTACCCCAGTTTGTCCTCCACGTACGTGCCGGCGAACTCGGCCTGGTGTGGAGTGTCGCAGTCCAGCGGCTCGGTCAGCGGCTCGTCGTCGACACCGACCGCCGCCGAGTCATAGCACGTCAGTAGCAGCGGATGGCCGGGAGCCTGCAGCGCACCCTCGACGGTTCCGTACCAGTCGACCAGTGGGCCGCCAGGACTGTCCACGACACCGACGTCGCACCCGAACCAGCGGGCCCCGCCGGTCCAGGCGGCGTCGGACGGCGTCACGACCGTCATCCGTAGCCGGGCGGTCTGCCAGGGACCGCCGAGGAACTCGTTCACCCGTCGGTCACACTCGGGCCGGGCGGCCCGTCGGGCCGCGATCAGGCCGTCCGCCGCGCCGTCCTCGTCGAACGGCACCGCCGGGTCGTCGCCGAGCGTTCCGACGTGCACGGTCTCCACCAGGTGGTACCGGACGCAGCCGACCGGGCGGTAGCTCTCCCAGTCGATAAAGCGCCGACTATCGTTGTGGCAGCTGCCGGCCTCGGGGGTGAGGTGGACGGGTTCGTCGAATGCGGCCCAGTTGTCGACCAGATCCCCGTCCACGCCCGGAGACGGCGGCACACAGCCGGCCGTCGTGGTCAGCGACGCGGCGGTCAGCAGCGCTACCAGCCTCGCCCGGGCATCCCACCGTCGCGCCATGATCCTGCCGCCTCCCCGTTGTCCACTCAAGCCGACGAGGGTACGACACCGGGCCGGCTACGGACCGGCCGGGCCCGTGCGTCAGCCGTCCATCAAGGTCTGGAACGACGGCGGGTGCCGTTCAGCGGTCCCGGTGGGCGGCCAGGTCGGCGAACTGGGTGAGCGCTGTACCCGCGTCGGCTGCGGGCCGGGCCGTCGCCAGCCGGTCGAGCGCCGCCGCCCGGTGCCGGTCCGCCTCCCGCCTCGCCCAGTCCCGGCCGCCGGCCTGCTCGACGAGCAGCGCGGCCCGGGCCACCTGCCCGTCGGCGAACGCACCCGGTATCGCGTACAGCGAGGCCAGCTCGGCGCCGGCCGGTGTGCCGCTGCCCATCGCGAACACCACCGGCAGCGACTTCTTGCGCTGCCGCAGGTCGGCGCCGACCGGTTTGCGGGTCACCGCCGGGTCGCCCCAGATGCCGAGCAGATCGTCGACCAGCTGGAACGCCATCCCCAGGTGGTGGCCGTACCCTTTCAGTCCGTCGACCCGGTCCGGGTCGGCGCCGCCGCTGATCGCGCCGACCGCGCAGGCGGCGCCGATCAGCGACGCCGTCTTGCCGGCAGCCATCGCCAGGCAGGCATCCAACCCCACGGCGGTACGCGACTCGAACGCCACGTCGGCGCTCTGCCCGGCCACCAGCTCCAGCAGCACCTGGCACAGCTCGGCGGCGGCCGGGGCGGCCTGCCCGCGTACCGTGTCGAAGGCCAGCGCGAGCAGCGCGTCACCGGCCAGGATGGCCTGCGCGTCGCCGAACGCGGCCCCGGCGGTGGGCCGGCCCCGCCGGGTCCGGTCGCCGTCCATCACGTCGTCATGCAGCAGGGTGAAGTTGTGCACCAGCTCCACCGCGACCGCCGCCGGCACCGCCCGGGCCGCCGGGGCGCCGACCGCCTCGGCGCCGGCCAATGCCAGGCCGCCGCGCAGCCCCTTGCCCCAGCCGGCGTCGGCCGGGCTGCCGCCGGCGGTGTACCAGCCGAAGTGGTAGCCGGCGACGGTGTGGATCGGCTCGGCGAGCCGGTCGACGGCGCGGCGCAGCTGCGGCCCGATCAACGTCCGCGCCGCCGCCAGCCGCGCCCAGGCGTCGCGTTGTGCGGTGGTCGCGGCGGTCAACCCTGGCTCCCGAGCAACGTGGCCTCCAGATACTCCTGTGGTGCCGGTTCAGTGGTCGTCTGCGTCGGCTGGTAGCGCTTTGTCCGGCTGGACCATTCGACGTTGCCGCGCATCCAGCTGCGCATCCCGGCCAGGTACGGCTCCAGCACCGCCGCCCGTCCGGGGAAGGTTCGCCGTAGCTGCGCCTGCGCCGTCAGGTACAGGTCGGTCTCGGCGCCGATTGCCCGGGTCACCCGGTCCATGGCGGCGTCGCGGTCCAGCCCGTGGTGGTAGCCGACGATGTACGCCAGGTTGTGCACCTCGCCGAGGGCGCGTTCCTTGTCCAGTGAGTAGATGTCGTTGGTCCAGCAGACCACGTTGCAGGCGGCGTCGAGGGCGGTACGGAACGGCGCGCTGTCGTACACCTCGTCGGGCATGTCGATCCGTTCGATGACGTCGATGAAGTCCATGCAGACGTAGATCGCCCCGGTGTGCCGGCGTTTCTCGATGTAGGTGGCCTCGTCCGGCACGGTGCCGGACAGCCGGTTGCCGGCCTCCCAGGTGGCGGCGGTGGTCAGGCACTGCTCCAGGTGCCGGACGAACAGTCGCCGCCAGCGCGCGGTGGCGTCCGGCGCGGTACGCCACCACAGGTCGGCCAGCGACGACACCGCCCGGGGCAGGTCCCGGCGCCGCGCGTCGGCGGCGCCGAAGTCGTCGGCGGACAGTACCTGCCGCATCGCGGCCATCACCTCGGCGAGGTGCTGCGGGCTGCGTCCGTCGGCGCCGTCGTCCAGCTGGTCGTCGACCAGGAACAGCCAGGTGAACCAGTCGGCCATCAGCTCGGCGTGCGCCGCGTCGGCGGTCGGGTAGACCAGCGCCTCCGGTCGCACCTCGGGCGCGCCCGGTGGCAGTACGAGCCGGTGCCGGCGGGCCACCGTGGCCAGCACCAGGACCAGCTCGGACAGCGCGAAGTGTTTGCCGATGCAGACCCGGTGGCCGCTGCCGAACGGCACGTAGACGTGCTTCGGGCGCCGGGCCACCTGCTCCGGGGTGAACCGCTGCGGGTAGAAGCGTTCCGGGTCGTCCCAGAAGTCGGGATGCCGGTGCAGCAGGTAGCTGTTGATCAGCATGTTGGTGCCGGCCGGCACCCGGTAGCCGTCGATCACGTCGGCCGAGCTGGCCCGGCGCATGAACTGGTACGCCGGCGAGTAGATGCGTAGCGTCTCGTCGGCGACCATCCGGTTGTACGGCAGCCGGGGCAGGTCCTCGAAGGTCGGCGTCCGCCCGGCGAGCACCGAGTCGACCTCGGCGTGCAGCTTCGCCTCCACCTCCGGGTGCCGGGCGAGCAGGTAGAACGCCCAGGACAGGGTGTTGGTGGTGGTCTCGTAGGCGCCGATGCAGATGTTGAGCACCTCGTGGTGCAGCTGCTCCAGGTCCATCCGCTGGCCGTCGGCCTCGTCAACGGTGTGCAGCAGCAGGGTGAGCAGATCGGTCTCCTCGCCGGTGGGCACCTCCTCGTGCAGCCGGCGGTTGATGAAGGTCGACACGAAGGTATCCATGTCGGCGATCGCGGCCCGCAGCCGGCGGTGCCGGGGGGTCGGCACGCTCAACGGCGGGAACGGGAACCGGAAGAACGCGCCGAGGATCGCGTTGGCCTCGCCAAATGCCCGTTCGAAGGCCTGCGCGATGTCGCCGACCTGTGCGCTGAACAGCGACCGGTTGACGATTCGCAGGGCGAGTTGGCCGATCTCGTCGGTGACGTCCAGGGTGCCGCCCCGGCCGTAACTCTGCTCCCACCGGACGAGCATTTGTTCGGCTTCGTCGGTCATGTTCCGGGTGAAAGAGCTGACCGTACGGGGGGTGAAGTGCGGCGCCATCATCCGCCGTTGCCGTCGCCACAGATCCATGTCCGGGTTGGCGATGAGCCCTTTGCGCAGCACCGGCCGGACAATCTTGAACAGGACGGCGTTCTTGTCGTACTTCTCGCCCTCGTCGACCAGCACATGCCGGATGTAGTCGGGGTGGTTGACCAGCACCATTGGGATGCCCAACGGCCGGAACCGGAAAATGTCGCCGTAGCGGTCCACGCCCCGGCCGAGGAAGGCGAGCTGGTCGCGTTTGAAGGCCAGGGTGCCGCCGACGCCGCTGCCCGGCGTGACGGTGGGTATCTCCCGGGCGCCGCCCGGGGCTCGGCTGCGTACCTGCGGGGACATGCTCTTCTCACTTTCCACGGGTCGACGCGGTGAACCGGTCAGCGATGGTGCAGTCGGAGTCGCATGCCGCCCGCCGGGTGCAGCGTGACCAGCGGCGCGAAGCCGACCGGCGGCGCGCCCTCGGGCAGGCTGACCGCGAATGTCTGGGCGAGCATCACGGTGATCAGATGCAGTTCGGTACGGGCGAAGTGTTTGCCGATGCAGTGCCGTGGGCCGCTGCCGAACGGCTGGTAGACGTGCCGGGGCCGGGCCGCGACCGCCGCCGGGGTGAACCGGTCGGGGTCGAAGCGGTCCGGGTCGGGCCAGAAGTCCGGGTGCCGGTGCAGCAGGAACAGGTTCATCAGCACCTCGGTGCCCTGCGGGATGAGGTAGCCGTCGATCACGTCGTCGGTCACCGCCCGCCGCATCGTCTGCCAGGCGGGGGTGAACAGTCGCAGCGTCTCGTCGATGACCATCCGGGTGTACGGCAGCCGGGTCAGGTCGTCGAAGGTCGGCACCCGCCCGTCGAGGGCGGTGTCGACCTCGTCGTGCACCCGTTGCTGCACCTGCGGGTGGCGGGCCAACTGGTAGTACACCCAGGAGATCGAGTTGCTGGTGGTCTCGTACCCGGCAATGATCATCGCCAGGATCTCGGTGGAGAGCTGGTCCGGGGTGAGCCCGGTGCCGGTGACCGGGTCCACCGCGTGCCGTAGCAGGCTGAACAGGTCCCGGTGGTCGCTGTCGCGCTCGTGCTGGCGGGTTTCGATCAGGTAGCGGACGAAGCCGTCCAGCTTCCGGGTCAGTGCCCGGGTCCGGTTGCGGGACGGGGTGCGCCAGCTCAGCGGCGGGAAGGGGAACCGGAGGAAGTCGCCGAGCCGGCGGTTGACCTCCAGGAAGTCGCGTTCGAACTGGTGGCTGCGCTCGTCGGGCTCGACGCCGAACAGCGACCGCAGGACGATCTTCAGCGCCAGTTCGGTGAGCGGTCCGACGACATCGACCGGCGCACCGGAGGCGGCCTCCGGCACCCATCGGCGGATCATGTCCGCGGTCAGGCCGGTCATGTTCGGGGCGAAGCGGGCCACGCTGGCGTGGTTGAACGTCGGCTGCATCAGCCGGCGGTTGCGTTGCCAGGTCGCGTCGCCCCGGTTGCCGATCAGTCCTTCCCGGAGGATCGCCCGGACCGTACGCCAGAGGAAGCTTTCCTTGTCGTAGTTGGCGTGTTTGTCGACCAGGACATGGTGGATGTGCTCCGGGTTGGTGAGTACTACCATCGGCATACCACCGAGACGTATCCTGAAGATGTCGCCGTGGTTACGGACCGCCTCCTGAAGAAAAGCAAGCTGGTCCCGGCGCATAGCCTGCATCCCGACGAGGTTTTCCCGGATGCTGAGCCGTGGAACTGGCCTCGCTCTGCTGCGGGCAGCCGGATCTGCGCCGACGCGACGCTGGTCGGTCATGGCGGTCACCTTACCGAAGGTGCTGGCGCAGCTACAATCAGAAATCCTGCATTGCCGCTGGTGGATCTTGGAGCTATTCGAGCCACTACCGGCCCCGTCGCGTGATGTCGGCAAAAAGGCAGTCAATAACGCATTCGCGCGGATTGTTGGGTCGGCGTACCCGCCTGCGACGCCTGGTCGCAGGCCCGGCGCCGACCGCCCCGGCTACTGCCCGGTCGGCCGTCCATCGGCGGGTCCGCCGGCGGATCCGGCCGGCGGATCACCCGTCGGGCGGGCGATCGTCGTGGCGGGTGTGGAACGCTTGCTCACGTTCGTAGACTGGCGCGGTGACCGCACCAGCGCCGCTCATCGCGCCCAGCATCCTGGCCGCCGACTTCTCCCGTCTGGCCGACGAGGCCCGCGCGGTCGAGGGGGCGGCGGACTGGCTGCACGTCGACGTGATGGACAACCACTTCGTGCCGAACCTGACCATCGGGTTGCCGGTGGTGCAGAGTCTGCTGCCGGCCACCTCGCTGCCGTTCGACGTGCACCTGATGATCACCGACCCGCGCCGCTGGGCACCGGGCTACGCCGACGCCGGCGCGTACAACGTCACCTTCCACGCCGAGGCGTGCGACGACCCGGTGGCGCTGGCCAAGGAGCTGCGGTCGGCCGGGGCCAAGGCCGGCCTGGCGGTCGACCGGGACACCCCGGTGGAGGACTACCTGGAGCTGCTACCCAGCTTCGACACCCTGCTGGTCATGACGATCAAGGCGGGGTTCGGCGGCCAGCGGTTCATCCCCGAGATGCTGGAGAAGGTCCGCGCCGCCCGCCGGCACGCCGCCAGCGGCCATCTTGAGCTGCGGATCGAGGTCGACGGCGGGATCGCCGCGGACACCATCGAGCAGGCCGCTGCGGCCGGCGCGGACGCGTTCGTCGCCGGCACCGCCGTGTACGGTGCCGAGGACCCCGCCGAGGCGGTCCGCAGACTGCGGCAGATCGCCGAGCGGACCGCGCCACGGTGGTGAGCCCGGAAGGGGCCGAGTCCCGGCCGGACCTGATCCTGGTCGCCGACGACGACGTCGACATCGCCCGGTTCGTCGAGGTCAACCTGCGGTTGCACGGCTTCGACGTGATGCTCGCCCATGATGGTCAGGAGGCTCTGGAGATCATCGAACGGCACCGCCCGGACCTGGCCGTGGTCGACCTGATGATGCCCCGCATCGGCGGGCTGGACCTGACCCGGCGGCTGCGGGCCGACCCGATGACCGCGGCGCTGCCGATCATCATGCTGACCGCCAAGGGGATGACCGTCGACAAGGTCGTCGGGCTGACCGCCGGCGCCGACGACTACCTGGTCAAGCCGTTCGACACCTCGGAGCTGATCGCCCGGGTCAGCTCCACTCTGCGGCGCAACCGCGAGTACCGCGAGGTGTCCCCGCTGACCGGGCTGCCCGGCAACACCCGGGTCAGCCGGGAGATCACCGACCGGGTCCGCAGCGGTGCCGACTACGCCGTCGGCTACGTCGACATCGACCGGTTCAAGAGCGTCAACGATGTGTACGGCTTCGCCCGTGGCGACGAGTTCATCTCTGCGCTGGCCCGCTGCATGCACCGGGCGGTGGTGTCGATCGGGTTGCCGCCGGCGTTCCTCGGCCACATCGGCGGCGACGACTTCGTGGTGGTCTGCGCGCCCGAACAGGTGCGGCCGATCATCGAGCAGGCGATCCTCGACTTCGAGAAGGCCGCCGACGAGCTGTACGACCCGTCCGACGCCCGGCGCGGCTACGTGGAGGTCAAGGACCGGCGCGGCAACCTGCAGAAGGCGGCCCTGGTCACTCTCTCGGTCGGGGTGGCGGTGTCGGCGGGCAGCCGCCGGTTCAGCGACCCCCGCGAGATCATCACGGTGGCCAACGAGATGAAGTCGGTCGCCAAGAGCCAACCGGGCTCGTACATCGCGGTCGACCGCCGGCTGTCCACCAACTGACCTGCGCGAACGAACCGACGATAGACAACTGTCGGGTATCCGACAGTTGCGAGGTCGGTCGCGTCCCTGGCGGTGATCCCGGTGTCCCGTGTAACACTCGGAGAAGCACCCACCACGCGCTGGCGGGACTCGGTGAAATTCCGAACCGGCGGTGATCCACGGCGCAAGCCGTGGCCAGCCCGCGACCCGGTCGTCGTCGCAGACGACGCCCGGTGGATCCGGTGAGACTCCGGAGCCGACGGTTGGGTCAGACCGTGCCAACCCGGCACGGACCGGCCCAGACAGTCCGGATGGGAGACAGCGCGCGGAACGGACGCTCTGGTGTGGCGTGCCCCGACCGGCACCGCCGTACCCGTGCAGCGCCCCGGGGCCGGTCCGTCGTGGCCGCGCGCCGAGGCGTTCCGCCGCCGCCACGCTGTCGCCGGCCACCCCCACCGGGCCCGGCACCTCCCGCCCGCCGCGCACCCCGGCAGGCGAGGAGAAGAGAAACGGCCATGGCGATCCTCTCCGAAGACGAGGCGATGCGGCGCGCCATCAACCTCGCGGTCCGTGGCCTCGGCTCGGTCAGCCCCAACCCCATCGTCGGCTGCGTCCTGCTCGACACCGCCGGCCACGTCGTCGGCGAAGGTTTCCACGCCTACGCCGGCGGACCGCACGCCGAGATCGCCGCCCTCGCCCAGGCCGGCGACCGGGCCCGCGGCGGCACCGCCGTCGTCACCCTCGAACCGTGCGACCACGTCGGGCGCACCGGACCCTGCTCCACCGCCCTGGTCGACGCCGGGCTGGCCCGCGTCGTGCTTGCCGTTCCCGACCCCAATCCGATCGCCGCCGGTGGCACCGAGACACTGCGCGCCGCCGGTATCGACGTCGAGGTCGGGCTGCGCGCCGAGGAGGCCGAGAACGCCAACATCGCCTGGTTGACCGCCGTCCGCCGGCGCCGCCCTTACATCATTTGGAAGTACGCCGCCACCCTCGACGGCCGCTCCGCCGCCGACGACGGCACCAGCATGTGGATCACCTCGGAGGCGGCGCGCGCCGACGTCCACACGCTGCGCGGCACCGCCGACGCGATCATCGCCGGCGTCGGCACCGTTCTCGCCGACGACCCTCGGCTCACCGTCCGGACCCCGAGCGCCGGCGGGCCCGCCGTCCGGCAGCCGCTGCGGGTGATCGTGGACAGCTCCGGGCGTACCCCGGCCGACGCCCGGGTCCGCGACGCCGCCGCCGGCACCTGGATCGCCACCACCGCGGACGTCGGCGCCGACCACCGTGGCCGGGTCGACCTCACCGCCCTGCTGACCGCCCTCTACGACCGGGGCATCCGCTCCGCGCTGCTCGAAGGCGGCCCGGTGCTCGCCGGGGCGTTCCTACGGGCCGGCCTGGTCGACCGGGTGGTCGGCTACCTCGCCCCGAGACTGCTCGGTGCCGGCCCCGCCGCGCTCGGCGACGCCGGAGTGCACACCATCACCGACGCCATCGACCTGACCATCGTCGACGTCACCCAGGTCGGCCCCGACCTGCGGATCACCGCCGTACCCCGGCAGAAAGAGGGCTGAGTCGATGTTCACCGGCATCATCGAGGAGCTGGGCGAGGCCGGCCCGCTCGACTGGCACGGCGCCAGCGGCGTGCTCACCGTCCACGGCCCACTGGTCGCCGCCGACGCCCGGCACGGCGACTCCATCGCGGTCAACGGAGTCTGCCTCACCGTCGTCTCCGTCGACGGACAACGGTTCGCCGTCGACGTGATGAAGGAGACCTTCGACCGCAGCTCACTGGGGACGCTGCGGCCCGGCGACCCGGTCAACCTGGAACGCGCCGCCACCCTCGCCACCCGCCTCGGCGGGCACCTGGTGCAGGGCCATGTCGACGGGGTCGCCACCGTCGTCGGACGCACCCCCGGCGACCGCTGGGAGCAGGTCCGGTTCAGCCTGCCCGCCGGCCTGCGCCGGTACGTCGTGGAAAAAGGTTCGATCGCGGTCGACGGCGTCTCGTTGACCGTCATGGAGATGTCCGACGGCGACGCCGCGGCCGCGACCGCGACCGGCGGGTCGGGCGGGCCCGGCGTGGCCGGCTGGTTCGGCGTCGGACTGATCCCCACCACCCTGCAACTCACCACCCTCGGCCGCAAACCGGTCGGGGCCCTGGTCAACCTGGAGGTCGACGTGATCGCGAAGTACGTGGCGAAGCAACTGGACGGGGCACGGTCCGTCGGCGGGGGGGTCCGCCCGTGACCGCCGCCGGGTTCGGCACCGTCGAACAGGCCCTCGACGACCTGGCCGCCGGCCGGGCCGTGGTGGTCGTCGACGACGCCGACCGAGAGAACGAAGGCGACCTGATCTTCGCCGCCGAACACGCCACCGCCGAGCTCGTCGCCTTCATGGTGCGCCACACCTCCGGCTACATCTGCGCGCCGCTGCCCGAAGCCGAATGCGACCGGCTCGACCTGCCGCCGATGTACCACACGAACCAGGACCGGCGGGGCACCGCGTACACCGTCACCGTCGACGCCCGCGAAGGCGTCAGCACCGGCATCTCCGCCGCCGACCGGGCACACACCCTGCGGCTGCTCGCTGACCCCGACGCGGGCCCGGCCGACCTGTCCCGGCCCGGCCACATCGTGCCGCTGCGGGCCCGGGCCGGCGGCGTCGTGCACCGGCCGGGACACACCGAGGCCGCCGTCGACCTGGCCCGCCTCGCCGGGTTGCACCCCGCCGGGGTGCTCTGCGAACTGGTCAACGACGACGGCACCATGATGCGTCTGCCCGACCTGGAGAAGTTCTCCGCCGACCACGGGCTCACCCTGATCACCATCGCCGACCTGATCGCCCACCGGCGGCGGACCGAGTCCCACGTCGAGCGGGTCGCGCAGGCCCGGCTGCCGATGCCGTACGGGGTGTTCCGCGCCGTCGGGTACCGGGTCGCCCATGACCCGGCCGAACACATCGCCCTGGTCCACGGTGACCTCGACGACGGCCGTGACGTGCTGGTCCGGGTGCACTCCGAGTGCCTCACCGGGGAGGTGTTCGGCTCGCTGCGCTGCGACTGCGGCCCGCAGCTGGACGCCGCCCTGGCCCGGGTCGCCGCCGAGGGCCGCGGCGTGGTGCTCTACCTGCGCGGCCACGAGGGCCGCGGCATCGGCCTGGCCCACAAGCTGCGCGCCTACCAGCTGCAGGACCAGGGACGAGACACCGTCGACGCCAACCTGGAGCTCGGCCTGCCCGCCGACGCCCGCGACTACGGCACCGGCGCGCAGATCCTGCACGACCTCGGGGTCCGGTCGATCCGGCTGCTCACCAACAACCCGGACAAGGTGTCCGGGCTGACCGGGTACGGCCTGAACGTCGTCGATCGGGAACCGTTGACCGTCCACCCGCATCCGGAGAACGTGCGCTACCTGCGTACCAAACGGGACCGGATGGGCCACCTGCTCGACGGTCTCGACCAGCCGGCCGGCGCAGCACCGGCCGACCTCGACGGCGCGACCGACCTCGACCCGGTCGGCGAATTATCCGGAGGGCGGGCCTGATGGCCGGATTCGGCGAACCCGGGGTCTCCAGCGTCGACGCCGCCGGGCTCACCGTCGGCGTCGTCGCCGCCCGCTGGCACACCGGCCTGGTCGACGCGATGCTCACCCGGGCGCTCGACGCCGCCGACGCCTGTGGTGTCGCCGATGTGCAGGTGGTCCGGGTCGCCGGCTCCGTCGAACTGCCCGTCGTCGCCCAGGCCCTGGCCCGGCGCTGTGACGCGGTGGTCGCCCTCGGCGTGGTGGTACGCGGCGCCACCGCCCACTTCGACTACGTGTGCCGGTCGGTCACCGACGGCCTGACCCGGGTGTCACTCGACGAGTCCACCCCGGTCGGGCACGGCGTGCTCACCGTCGAGACCATCGACCAGGCCCGCGACCGGGCCGGGCTGCCCGACTCGGCCGAGGACAAGGGCTGGTCGTCGATGGTCGCCGTACTCGACGCCGCCCTGGCCCTGCGGGCCGTTCACGCCGTACCGGTGGGCTGAACCTGACCCTCGCCAACAGCAGTACCCCGACCCGTCACGTTCCCGCCGCTCACGCGGTAAACCAGATGCGCTGGTGACACGTCGTAGTGGCGTGACGCCCGAACTGGTCACCGACCTGGGCTCGGGGAGGACGATGCCACGACAGCGGGCACAGACGACGACGTGGGCGGCGGACGAGGCGGTCACCCGCCTGTTCGCCGCGCACTACCGCCCGCTGGTGCGCCTCGCCACCCTGCTGCTGCGGGAACCGGGCATGGCCGAAGAGATCGTGCAGGACGCCTACGTGGCCCTGCACAGCCGCTGGTGGCGGCTCCGCGACGCTGACAAGGCGCTCGGCTACCTGCGGGTCACCGTGGCCAACCGGTGCCGGTCGGCGATCCGCCACCGACGGGTCGTGCAGGCCCACCTGGCCGCCGCCCGGCCCGACCCCGACGCACCCAGCGCCGAAGCCGGCGCCCTCGACCAACTCCGCCACGCCGACGTGATCAGCGCGCTGCGCGCCCTACCGCCCCGCCAGCGGGAGGCGATCGTGCTGCGCTACTACGCCGACCTGTCCGAGGCGCAGATCGCCGACGCGATGGGGGTCAGCCGGGGCGCGGTGAAGAGCCACACCGCACGCGGCATCGCCGCGCTGCGTACCAGCCTGGACGGCATGTGATGGACACCGACCACGACAACCAGCCCGACGACGCCCGCACCGCCGACCTGCTGCGCCGGGCGCTGCACACCGAAGCCGACCGGACCGACGTACGGCCCGACGGGCTGACCTCGATCCGCAGGAAGATCGACGCCCGTCGGCGGCGCCGGGTGCCGGCCGTGCTGCTGGGTGCCGCCGCCGCGACCGTCGCCGCCAGCCTGGTCGGCGTGGTCGGCTGCCTGCCGCCGGCCCCGCAGCCCGACCCGCCGTCCGGGGCGGCCAGCGCCGGCCCAGCCCCGCCCGGCCCAGCCCCGCCCGGCGCGGCATCGACCAGCCAGCCGACGGACCGGCCGGCCGACCGCGACGGCCCGGTCGCCGGCCCGGCGACCGGTCGTCCGCCGACCGCCGGTGCCGCCGGACAGCAGGCCGGTACCCCGGTGGCGACCCTGCCGGTCTACTACGTCGACGCGGCCGACAGCGGCGGGTCGCGGCTCTACCGCGAGTTCCACCGTTTTCAGCTGACCGACACCGGCGTCGTCGCCGAACTGCGGGCCGCGCTCGGCGAGATGCTCACCGCGGCCCGGCTCGCCGACCCCGACTACCGCACCCTGTGGCCGGCCGGGGCCAGCGTGGCCACCGTGTGGACCCAGTACGACATCGTCGGCGTCAACATCACCGGAGCCGGGGTCGCCAACCTCGACGCCGCCGGGGCCGCCGCCGCGGTGCAGCAGCTCGCCTGGACCGTCGCCGGCGTCACCGGCGGCGACCCGAGGATCCGGCTGCTGCTCGACGGCGAGCCGGTGGACCGGCTGTGGGGTCACATCGACACCGGTAACGAGATCACCAAGGGGGCCGCGCTGGACACCCTGGCCATGCTCTGGCTAATCGACCCGCAGCACGGCGACACCGTCGGGTCGACCTTCACGGTGCACCTCGCCGGCAGCGTCCACGAGGCCACCGCCCAGCTGCGGATCCGCCAGGGCGGACAGGTCGTGCACCGGCAGTACGTCACGCTCGACGCGGGCGCACCCGGCCGGGGTGAGGCGTTCGTCGAGCTGAGCCTGCCGCCCGGTGACTACATCATCGAGGCGTACGAGGAGTCGATGGTCGCCGACGAGGCCCCCCGGCACCTCGTCGACGCCGCAATCACCGTACGGTGACCGATCGCCCGGCGGACGGACGGCGACCCGCACCGACCGCCGTACGGTGATCAGCAGGTGGACCGGTGCGGACCCGGTGCCGACCCGCCCGGTGCCGGGCTGCCACAATCGGGCACCGTGAAGACGTTCGAGGAGCTGTTCGCCGAGCTGCAGGCCAAGGCGGCGGCCGGGACCCCGGGCTCGTCGACGGTGGCCGCGCTGGAGCGCGGCGTGCACGCCATCGGCAAGAAGGTCGTCGAGGAGGCGGCCGAGGCGTGGATGGCCGCCGAGCACGAGACCCCCGACCGGGCCGCCGAGGAGATCTCCCAGCTGCTCTACCAGGCGCAGGTGCTAATGCTGGCCACCGGCCTGGAGCTCAAGGACGTCTACCGACATCTCTGACCCGCCCTTGCGACCGTGAACCGCACCCTCGTGTGACCCTCACACCCTCGACAGGAGCGAGACCGAGATGCTGCGCATCGCCGTACCGAACAAAGGCACCCTCTCCGGACCGGCCGCCGACATGCTGCGCGAGGCCGGCTACCGCCAACGCACCGACCCCAAGGACCTGGTCTGCCGCGACGAGGCCAACGACGTCGAGTTCTTCTACCTGCGGCCCCGCGACATCGCCACCTACGTCGGCAGCGGTGAGCTGGAGCTCGGCATCACCGGCCGGGACCTGCTGATCGACTCCGGCAGCCCGGCCGAGGAGCTGCTCGACCTCGATTTCGCCGGGGCGACGTTCCGGTTCGCCGCCCGCCCGGAGACCCTGACCCGGGTGCCGGAGCAGATCGCCGGGCGACGCATCGCCACCGCGTACCCCGGGGTGGTCGAGAGCTACCTCGGCGAACACGGGCTGAAGGCCGAGGTGGTCCGGCTCGACGGAGCGGTGGAGAACGCCATCCGGCTCGGCGTCGCCGACGTCATCGCCGACGTGGTGGAGACCGGTGCCACGCTGCGTCAGGCCGGGCTGGTCACTGTCGGCGAGCCGATCCTGCGGTCCTCGGCGGTGCTGGTGCACCCGGCCGGCACCGCCACCACCGGCCAGGCCGACCAGCTGATCCGCCGGCTGCAGGGGGTCCTGGTAGCCCACCGGTACGTGATGCTCGCCTACGACGTGCGCGCCGACCTGCTGGAGCAGGCGACCGCGCTGACCCCGGGCATCGAGTCGCCGACCATCTCGCCGCTGCACCGGGAAGGCTGGGTGGCGGTGCAGGCGATGGTCCGCCGCGCCGAGGTGCACCGGATCATGGACGAGCTGTACGAGGTCGGCGCCCGCGCCATCCTGGTCACCTCCATCCACGCCTGCCGCCTCTGAGCACGGCCACGCCTCCATCCGCGTGTTGCTGGACCACTTGGGCAGCGTGTGTGGATCGGGCGTAGGTACGCGGCAGAAAACGCCATTCGGTTGGTAGCGGGACGATCTATGACGCGATAGCGTCATGCGTCCTGACGGACACGTTCCGTCATTTGGGTTGGGCTTGGTTCGCGTCCGCCGAGGAGGTCACGTGGCGCCGGAGCGGATCGGCGGCTACCGCATCGTCGACCTGATCGCACCCGGGGGCATGGGGGAGGTGTATCTCGCTGTCTCCCCGACCGCCGACCGGGTCGCCCTCAAGTTGATCAAGCCCGAGCTGGTCGAGGACGAGAGCATCCGGGCGCGGTTCGCCGCCGAAGTCGACAGTCTCAAGCAGGTGTACGGGTCGTTGGTGGCTCGCCTGGAGGACGCCGACCCGTACGCCGATCCACCCTGGCTGGCGGTGGATTACGTGCCGGGGGCCACCCTGCGCCAACACGTCGATGCCCATGGTCCGTTACCGCTGCCGACCGCCGCGATGATCGCCGCGCTGCTGGCCGAAGGGTTGGCCAAGGTGCATCAGCAGGGGCTGCTGCATCGCGACCTGAAGCCGCAGAACGTCATCCTCGGCCCTGCCGGCCCCAGGCTGATCGATTTCGGCCTGGCGGTGCTGATCGGTCGTGAGCACGGGCAGACCCGACCGGGTGAGATGGTCGGCACCCCCGCCTACATGGCGCCGGAGCAGATCGACAGCGACGGCGAGCTGACCTCGGCGGTGGACGTCTACGGGCTGGCCGCCACTGTCGTGTACGCATTGACCGGGCACCACCTTTACCCGCAGGCGCATGGCTGGCACCTGGTGCGGCGCATCGCCGACCCGGCGGACCTGCCGGACCTGACCGGGCTGCCGGCCGAGCTGACGCAGCTCATCGGGGCGATGCTGGCCTTCGACTCGACCGCCCGGCCGAGCCTGGCCGCGGTCAAGGACCGGATGCTGCAGGTCGCCACCGCGACCAGCGGCTCCAGCGTCGCCGACCTGCGCCGCACGGTCGTCGAGACGACCTTCGACGCCAGCCGCGAGCTGTCGATCCCGCCGGAGCTGACCGACCCGGTTGTCGACCCTGAGCGGGGGATCTTCGGTGACCCGGAGCCGGAGCCACCATCGACGGATCCCGGACCGTCCGGCGCTGAACAGCCGGCACCGGTCGACCCGGCACCGACCCCGGTCGACCCGATCCCGCCCGCGCCCCGCCCCGAAGTGTCCTGGCTGGTGGAGCAGGTGCGACAGCGTTACGCCCGCCGGCCGACGCTGCTCAGCTGACGGCCACCGCACCGACCGCCCGTCAAGCCGGCCGCCGGCCGTAGCCCCACCCGGTAGGAGAGCTTTCCGATGAGCACCCCGCAGCCCATCTTCGCGCCCGGTTCGCGGATCGTCGTCCGCGACGAGGAGTGGCTGGTGCGTACGGCGACACCGGCCCCACCCGACGGCACGATGATCAAGGCGGTCGGGGTGTCCGAGTTCGTCCAGGACATCGAGGCAACCTTCTTCACCGGGATCGACACGGTGCGATCGATGCGGCCGGAGGAGACGATCCTGGTCCAGGACAGCACATCCCGGTTCCGGCAGAGCCGACTGTTCCTGGAGGCGGTGCTGCGCCGCACCCCGCTGCCCCGGTCCGAGCGCAACCTGGCGCTCGCCGACAGGTTCCTGCTCGACCCGTTGACCTACCAGCTGCGCCCGGTCGAGCTGGCCCTCGCCGGGCTGCGGCCACGGATCCTGCTCGCCGACGTGGTCGGCCTCGGCAAGACCCTGGAGATCGGTCTGATCCTCGCCGAGCTGATCCGGCGTGGTCGAGGGGAACGGATCCTGGTGGTCTCGCCGCAGCAGGTGCTGGAGCAGTTCCAACGGGAGCTGTGGACCCGGTTCGCGATCCCGCTGGTGCGGCTCGACTCCACCGGCATCCAGCGCATCCAGCAGGAGATCCCGGCCGGGCGTAACCCGTTCACCTACTTCAAACGGGCGATCATCTCGGTCGACACCCTCAAGGACGCCGGCCAGTTCGGCCACCACCTCGACGCGATCACCTGGGACGCGGTGGTCATCGACGAGTCACACAATCTCATCAACAGAGGCACCCAACGCAACGAGCTGGCCCGCCGGCTCGCCGCCAAGACCGACGCGCTGCTGCTGGCCAGCGCCACCCCGCACAACGGCGACAAGGAGTCGTTCGCCGAGCTGATCTCGCTGCTCGACCCGGCGGCGATCGTCGACAAACGTAACTACCAGCCCGACGACATCGCCCACCTCTACCTGCGCCGCACCAAGATCAGCCCGGAGGTACGGGACCAGATCGGCGACCGCTGGGCCGACCGGGGGCCCTCGCTGCCGGTGCCCTGCCCGGCCACCCCGGCCGAGGAGGAGATCTTCGCCGAGCTGACCCAGGTGTGGCTGGCCGGCAAGTGGAGCGACGAACCGGCCCGCGGCCAGGACCGGCTGTTCCCGTACACGTTGTTGAAGTCGTTCCTGTCCTCGCACGTCGCGCTGGCCGAGACGGTCGCCGTCCGCCGCCGTAAGGCGACCGGCACCGAACGGGCGGCCCTGGACCGACTCGCCGAGCTGACCTCCGCGATGACCGACCGTGACTCCAGCAAACTCGACCATCTGATCGAGGAGCTGCGGTCCATCGGCGTCGGGCCGGGCAGCACCACCCGGGTGGTGATCTTCTCCGAGCGGGTGCAGACGCTGAACTGGCTCGCCGAGGTGGTGCCCGCCCGGCTCGGCCTCCGCCCGGCCGCCATCCGGGTGCTACACGGCGGTGTCGCCGACGCCGACGAGCAGCGGATTCTGCAGGAGTTCGAGCTGGAAGGCAGTACGGTGCGGCTGCTGTTTACCGGCGACGTCGCCTCCGAGGGCGTCAACCTGCACCGGCAGTGTCACCACCTGATCCACTACGACATCCCGTGGAGTCTGATTCGCATCGAGCAGCGCAACGGCCGGGTCGACCGCTACGACCAGCGGCGCAGCCCCGAGTTCCGGGCGCTGATCCTCACCTCCGAGGTGCCCGACGCCAAGGACGACCGGACAGTGGCGGAGAAGCTGCTGCACCGCGAGCAGCACGCACACCGCACCCTCGGCAGCGTCGAAGCGGCCACCGGCTACTTCGACGCCAAGGTGGAGGAGGACCGGCTGGTCAAGGACCTGCTCGCCGGCAAGACGGTCGAAGAGTCGTACGCCGAGGCCGGCGTCGAAGCCGAGCTGGACCCGATGGCGCAGCTGCTCGCCGAAGTCGGCAGCGCACCGGAGGCCGCCGAGGTGCCCCGGGCGCAGGTGCCGAAACTGTTCGACTCCACTCGCGACTTCGTCGACACCGCGCTGCGTGAGCTCTACGCCGACCGGCCCGAGGACGCCCTCGACCTGCGCCGTGAAGACACGCTGCTGACCTTCCACGCCCCTGACGACCTGGTGGCGCGCCTGTCCGACCTGCCCCGCTCCTACCTGAAAGCGCACCAGGAAGGCGACCAGCTGCGGCTCAAGGTCACCCTCGACCGTCGGCTCGCCCAGCGCAAACTCGCCGAGGCGCGGGAAAGCCGCACCACCGTCTGGCCGGAGATCGCCTACCTCAGCGACGTACACCCGATGATCGACTGGCTGGTCGACAAGGTGCTGATCCGGCTCGGCCGCCAGCAGGCCCCGGTGCTCACCGCCGACGTGCCCGGCCCGGTCTTCCTGATCCAGGGCGTCTACACCAACCGGCTCGGCCAGCCGACCGTGGTGCAGTGGATGGCCGTCGCCGGGCTGCCCGACACGCCGACGATCCGCCCGATGGACGAGGTGCTGCGGGAAGCCGGCGTCGGCCCCGACATGGTCAACCCCGCGCGGCCCGTCCCGCTGGACCCGCTGACCGACCTGCTCCCGGCCGCCGTCGACGCCGCCCGCGGCTACCTCGCCGCCCGCCGCGACGAGGTGACCGAGGCCAACGCCGAGCCGCTGCGCCACTACCGGGCACGGCTCGGCCGATTCGAGCAGGCCAGCCTCTTCGACGAGCTGTCGGCCGCCCAGCAGACCCGCCGCCGCCAGCGGGTCAGCGCCACCGTGCAGGAGCAGCACGACCTGCTCGACCGGCTGGAAACCGCCGGCGACCCGCTGCTGCGGGTGCTCGCCGTCCTCGCACCGTCCACGTTGCCCGCCTCGCCCGTCTCATCCACCTCGCCCGCCTCGTCGCCGGAGACCGCCGCATGAGTTTCGACGCACTGACCAACCGTGGCGAATACCTCTCCCCGCACTACCTCGCCGAGGTGCTGCCCACCACCCTCAAGGGCGGCCTGCTGAAACGCTGGGCCGAGGAGGAGAAATCCGGCCGGGTCACGCCCCGGGCCGGGCTGCGCGGGATGCGTCGGGACTACTTCGACGCCCGCACCGAGCTGGCCGACACCGACCTGTACGACGCGGAGCGGCTGCGCAAGCTGCACGACGAGGTGCTGCGCCGCCTCGGCTTCGACCCGGCCCCGCAGCTGCTCACCGTCGAACGCTCCGGCCAGGACCACGAGGTGCGGGTCGCCCACGCCGAGGTCAGCAGCACCGGCCAGGGCATCGTCGCGCTCGACTGCGGCTGGGCCGTCGACACCGACGCCGCCCAGGACCCCGGCGGCGCCGGCCGGCTGCTCGACCCGTTCACCCCGGCCGGCGGCGAGACGATCACCACCGGGCAGAAACTCGCCTCCTGGCTGTTCGCCGCCGAGCAGCCCAACCTGCGGTACGTGCTGATCCTCAGCGGTGGCGTGATCACCCTCGCCGACCGGGCCGCCTGGGGTGAGGGCCGCTACCTGGCGGTCAGCCTGGACACCGCGTACGCCCGCAACGACGAGCGTGAGCTCGACGTCGTCGCGGCGCTGTTCGGCGCCGATTCACTGCGCCCGCCCGCCGAAGGTGGCAGCGAGCCCCTCGCCGACCTGGTCGCCGGCTCCCGGTCGCACGCCGTCGGCGTCTCCGGTGAGCTGCGCCAGGGCCTGCGGGACTCGGTCGAGCTGATCGCCAACGAGGTGCTGGACCGCATCCGGGAAGCCGGTTTCCAGCCGCAGCAGGTGATGCAGCTGGACGAACTGGCCAAGGAGCTGGGCCGGGAAGCGCTGCGCTACCTCTACCGGATCCTGTTCCTGCTCTACGCCGAAGCCCGCCCCGAGCTGGGCGTGCTGCCGGTCGACGACCCCGAGTACGTCAGCGGCTACAGCATGGCCCGCCTCGGCGATCTGGTTGCCCGCCGGCTGCCGCCGTCCGCCGAAAACGGCTTCCACCTGTACGAATCCCTCGACCTGCTGTTCACCAAGGTCAACAAAGGACACCGGCAGCGCGACGGGGTGGCGGTGGCGGACAACGCCAGCGACGGCGTCGGCCTGCGGTTCGAACCCCTGCGCTCCGACCTGTTCCTGCCGGAGAAAACCCATCTGATCGGCCGGCGGCTGCCGCGCCCGGACGCCGACCCCGACGACCCGGCCGCCCCCACCATCGACACCCGGCTGCGCAACGCCACCCTCTACCAGGTGCTGCGCCGGCTGATGCTCACCAAGGGCGGGCGCAAACGTCGCGGCGGCTTCATCTCGTACGCCCAGCTCGGCATCAACCAGCTCGGCGCGGTCTACGAAGGGCTGATGTCCTACACCGGCTTCGTCGCCACCGAAACGCTCTACGAGGTGGCCAAGCACGGCGACCCGAAGGACGGCTCGTGGATGATCCCGGCCTCCAAGGCCGACGAGTACGACGACAGCGTCTTCGTCTACCGGGAGAACCTCTACACCGGGGTGCGGAGCCGGGTCAGCTACGAGCCGGGCCAGTTCGTCTGGCGGCTCGCCGGCCGCGACCGTCAGACCAGCGCCTCCTACTACACCCCGCAGTCGTTGACCGAGGTCACCGTCCAGCTGGCGTTGAAGTACCGGCTCGACCAGCACGGCACCGTCACCCGGGCGCGGGAGCTGCTCGACTGGACGATCTGCGAGCCGGCGCTCGGCTCCGGTGCGTTCCTCAACGAGGCGATCAACCAGGTCGCCGCCGAGTATCTGCGCCGCAGGCAGAAGGAGCTGGGCGTCAGCCTCGACCCGGAGGCGTATCACCTGGAGTTGCAGCGGGTTAAGGCGTACATCGCGTTGCACAACAGTTACGGCGTCGACCTCAACCGCACCGCCGTCGAGCTGGCCGAGGTGTCGATCTGGCTCAACGTCATGCACGCCGGCCTCCAGGCACCCTGGTTCGGCCTGCACCTGCAACGCGGCAACTCACTGATCGGCGGTGCCCGCAAGCTGTACGACCCGAAGCAGCTGGCCGACAAGTCGTGGCTGACCACCGCTCCACAGGACAAACCGTTCCGTGACGGCGACATCGAGCCGGGCACCATCCACCACTTCCTGCTGCCGGCCGACGGCTGGGGCGCGGTCGCGGGGGAGAAGGAGGCCCGCGAGCTGGCACCGACCGAGACCGAACGGCTCCGCAAATGGCGTACGGCGATGCGCCGCACCCCGAACGCGAAGGGCACCAAGGCCAAGCCGTCGCAGGTGGCCAGGCTGCAGGCCCTGGCCGGCCGGGTCGAGTTCCTGTGGACCCTGGTACGCCGTCGGCTCGCCCTCTCCGAGCAGGAGATCCGCCGGCACATCCCGGTCTGGGGTGCCGACGATCTGCCCCCGGTGACCGAGGCGGTGCCCCGCGAGGAGATCCTCGCCGACCTGACCGCCGCAGGAACGCCGTACTGGCGGCTGAAAACCCTGATGGACACCTGGTGCGCCCTGTGGTTCTGGCCGCTGGACAAGGTCGGTCTGCTGGATGGCTCCGATGCGTCGGCGTACCCGGCGGAGCCGGTCGAGGTCACCCATGTGCGGGAGGAGCCGTCGTACGACGATCCGGTGAGCTTCGAGCGCCTTCCGCTGTGGGGTGAGGTGCCGCCGCAGCAGTTGGCGATGCCGCTGCGGCCCACCGGGACCCGCAAGGTTAGCCGGCCTGAGCGGATCGACCGGCCGAGCGCCCTGACCAGCCTCGACGACTGGCTCACCTTCGCCGAGGCGTTGGTCGGCCGGCACGACATTCCGGCTGACTCACTCGTCAGCGGCTTCACCAAGCTGGAGGATTTGAGCGACTACGAGGACTCGCTGATCGGCCCGATGGGCATGGAACAGGCGCACCGCCTCGGCGGCCGATTTCCCTGGCTGTCCGTCGCCGAGGCGATCGCCGACCAGCGGGGCTTCTTCCACTGGGAGCTGACCTTCGCTCACGCCTTTGCCAACGGCGGCTTCGACCTCCAAGTCGGCAACCCACCCTGGGTCCGCCCGCGCTGGGACGAAGGTGGGGTACTTGCCGAGGATGCGCCGTGGTTTCGGCTGGAGGAGAAGCCGCCGACTGAGGTCTGGCGGGAGCGGAAATCGATTCAACTCGATATCAGCTCGATCCGACTGGGATTCCTGCGTCAGCTAGCGAGCAATTCTGGGATGGTGGACCTGCTGACGCACCGGGGAGCCTACCAACTTCTCGTCGGCACCCAGCCTGACCTTTACCGGGCCATGATGTGTCAGGTGTGGGCGCATCTCAGTTCGACTGGCACGGCGGGGATGGTGCATCCCGACACCCACTTTGGCGGTACGAAGGAAGGTACGCTCCGCGAAGCTGCTTATCGACACCTGCGGGTTCATGGCGGATTCGTCAATGTTGCCAATTGGGCCTTCGATGATGCGAGTCGTAATATCGAGTTCGGGGTTCACATCTACGGGAGTCGGCAGGAGATTCGGTTCAAACATCTAAGCCGACTCTATGGTGCCAGAGTATTGGCCGATTCCCTGGAGCACGACGGCAGTGGGCCGATCCCGGGCCAGCGGCACAACGGCTCCTGGGACATCAGGCCACATAGGTCCCGCGTGATCGAGGTGGATTCCGGCACTCTGCAACTTTGGCAGGCTCTGCGTGGGGACAGCGACGGGCGTCCGGAGCGCGCCAGCCTGTTGCAGCCGATCACCACGCAAGAGGAGCGGGCGATTGCCGCTCTCGGCAAGGTGAATCATCGGCTAGGCGATGTGAAGCTCTGGGTGAGCCGTGGCTACGACGAGGCGAACGGGAAGAAAGACGGCTTGATCCGATGGCACCAGGGGCAGCCAAGTTCGCTAAATGATCTGGTTCTGCAGGGTCCACACTTCGGCATCGCCACGCCGTTTGCCAAGCAGCCGCGTATGCCTTATCGTAGCAACAACGACTGGAATCCGGTCGACCTCACGTATTTGCCGCCGGACTTCGTGCCGGGCGCCAACTATGTACTCGCTGGTTCTGAAGCGGAAACCAAAGCGGCTCAAGATGTTTGGGATGAAACTCGCTACACGCAGCGCTACCGCCTAGCCTGGCGGCGAATGATAGCTTTTAATACGGAGCGGTCTCTTTTTGTGGCACTTATTCCACCGGGTGTATCGCATGTCCATGCCGTTCATTCGCTAGCTTTGGGTAGTGATCGATTGACTATACTTCAAGCTGGTCTCTGGTCTTCTATTCCTATTGACTACCTGTTGCGAATTTCTGCTCGCGCGGATCTGGGTACTTCGGACGCTGTTCTGCTGCCAATGATGGACGCCTCTCATCCATTATCATCCGATTTATTGTTGCGGACATTGCGTTTGAATTGCCTGACGGGTGCATATGTGATGCTGTGGTCCTACTTGTACCAATCAAGCTGGCGGACGGCAAGTTGGGCCGCTGGTTGGCTAAACCTTGAAGCATTGGGTCGGGTCGGGTCGGTTTGGGGAGAGGGAACTCCGCTCAGGAGTGATCGATCTCGGCGGGCGGCCTTGGTGGAGATCGATGCGTTAGTTGCGGTTTGGCTTGGTATCGGGATCGAGGAGCTTTGTGCAATTCTGCGGTCGCGGTTTCCGATACTGGTCGAGCGTGAGAGCCAAATGTGGTTTGATGCTACAGGTCGGAGGATTGCTGCTGATTCCTATGCGTTCGGGATTGGGCAGGCCAAGGAGCAATACGAGCAGTTGATGGCGTACTTGGAGGACCCGGAGCGGAATCCGGTGCCGGATGGGTACGCGGCGCCGTTTTATAAGGCTGATCGCGAGAATGAGTACCGTCAGGCGCATGCCGTGTTCAGCAAGCGACTCCAGGACGCCATCGATGCGGGCTGGGAGCCGTCGTAGCTCGCGCAGCCACGCGACGGGACCTGCGGGTTTCCGTTCCCGTCGGTGAGTCGGCCGACTGAGACCCGGCTGTCGGCGAGTGGGGGCGCTGCGCGTCGCCAGCGCGCGGTCAGGTCTGGGGCACCAGCACGGCGGTGCCTGACCAGTTGATGTGTTCGTGCCGGATGTGGTGCCACGGTTCGCCGTCCTCGTCGAGGCCGGTCAGCTCGGCGAGGTAGTGGCCGATGCCGTACCCGGCGGCCCGTAGGGTGGCGACGGCCCACGTGTGAAGCTGGTCGGCGACACGCTCGGGGTGGCGCTGGTCGAACGGAACCTCGATGACCCCGAGCAGGTCGTAGCGTTCGTTGACCGTACCTGGGTTGATCACCTGGCACAGCGAGAATCCGTACCGTTCGTGCTGCTCGCCGTCCACCCATGCCAACTGTCCTGCCACTGTGCCCTCCTTGACCAACTCATGCTGCTCTGTGGAGGAAGCATCGCGCGACAGGAAAGTTATATCAACCCCTTGTGTTGTTCATGATCACCTGGTGTGATGTTGTGGTCACCATCCAATCGCGAGGGAGGCCACCGATGGCACGTGCACCGAGGACACGTAAGACACCTACCAGCGCCGCCATGTCGCCCACCGTGCAGGCCATGGAGCTCGGCCTCCGGTTACGCGAGCGCCGCGAGGAGCTGGGCATGACCGCCGTCGGTGTCGGCCGCAGCAGCGGCATCACCCAGGCGTACGTCTCCGGAGTGGAGATCGGCAAGGTCAAACTCCCCGCCGACCGGCTCGCCCAGCTCGTCAAGATCTACGAGATCGACGACCAGGAGGCCGCCGAGCTGGAGGCGCTGCGGGTCGGCGCGATGGCCCGCGCCTGGTGGCACACGTACAAGCAGCTCTTCCCGGCCGAGTTCCTGCGTTTCCTCGGCTACGAAGCGGGCGCCGACCACATTCGCACCTACCAGGGCGAACTCATCAACGGCCTGCTGCAGACCCAGGCGTACGCCCGCGCGATCCTGCGTGGCGGCAACACCTACGTCCGGCTCACCGAGACCGAGCAGCGCATTGAGGTGCGCCTGGCCCGGCAGCGCCGGCTCGCCGAAGACCCGCCGCTGCGTGTCACCGCGATTTTCGGCGAAGGGGCGATCCGGCAGCAGGTCGGCGGCCCCGAGGTGATGCGCGCCCAGCTCGACCACCTGACGGACCTGATGACCCGGCAGCCGGAGCAGTTCCAGATCCACATCGTTCCGTACTCCGCCGGTGCGTACCCGGCGCTCGGTGGGCCGTTTCAGATTTTGTCGTTCCCGTCGACGCGGGTGCCGGATCTGGTCTGGCAGGAGGTGCTGACCTCCAGTGACATCATCGACCAGTCGAGCCGGGTCGCCGACTACACGATTACCTTCGGGGAGACGTTGGAGCGGGCGTTAAGCTTCGAGGAGTCCCTCGCCCTGATCCGCCAGGTCGCCCAGGAGATGGAATGACCGAGCAAGACCCCGTAAGTGGCTGGTTCAAGTCCTCCCGCAGCTCCGACAACGCTGCCTGCGTCGAGGTCCGCCTCAGCGCCGACACCATCGGCGTACGCGACTCTAAGGACCGCGGCGGCCCCGCGCTCGCCTTCGACCCGGCCGCCTGGACCGGCTTCCTCACCACCCTCAAGGCAACCGACCCCAGCTGACCGGCGACCTGCCGGGAATGCTCGTGCCGGGTACGTCGGGCCACACCTCGGTGGCCCGGCGTTCCGGCGTAGGTGGCGGTGCGAAGTGACGAGTTGAAGGCAGGCCGAGTGGCGCAGTGGGTGTTGCAGTGCAACCCGGAGCGGTGGCGGATCCACGACTTCTTCGCCTCTGGCCAGGAGCTGGGCTACTGGTCCATCACGCGGTACGCCTCGGAGGTCGCCAGCGGAGACCGGTTCGCGTTGTGGGTCAGCGGCAAGAACGCCGGCGTCGTCGGCCTGGGTGAGGTCGTGGGCAGCCCGACCGAGGAGGACCCGGGCGACGCGGCGGACGGCGTACAGTGGGCGGTCGCGCTCGGCCGGGGGCAACGCCGCTGGCTGCTACCGATCACCCTGACCAGCAACTTTGTTGACGATGCCGTGCCCAAAGCCGAGCTGGCGGCGGATCCGCAGTTCGCTGACAGCGCGATCATCCGGCAGCCCGTTCCGGGTGACCGACACGGAATGGGCAGCCCTGCTCCGACACGTCGGGGATCGCGGCGCAACACCCTTCGGAGCCGTGCTGCTGACATTGCCAGGTGCCCGCGCCTCCGGAAGCCCGCCGGTGGTCAGGCTGGCGGCACCCGACGAGGAGTCCGCAGCGGTCGGTGACTTCACCTTCGAAGGCGACCTCCGGCGTGTCGGCACTGCGGAACATCGTGGTGAACAGGCGTCCCTACGCCGCCGGCTGTTCGGGTCAGCCGCTGAAGCGACCTGCGCGCTGTGCGGCCAGCGATACCCGGTGCGCTTCCTCTGGGCCGCGCACATCAAGAAACGGGCCGCGTGCAGCGACGACGAGCTGCGCGACCTGGACAACATCGCCATGCCGGCCTGCCTGTTCGGCTGCGACGCCCTGTTCGAGGCCGGCTACATCGCTGTTGGCGACGACGGCCGGGTCATCGCGGCCGACCATGCCGACGCTGGTATCGCCCTTGCCGAACGGCTCGACCTGCTCGCCGGGAAAGAGATCGTTGTGTATGCCCCGGCCAGTGCTGGCTACTTCAGGTGGCACCGGGAGAACATCTTCCGGGGGTAGCTCCGTTCGCAGCATGGATGCGAGGCCCCTCAGGTGACCTTGATGATTTCCGACAGTGCTCGGCGGGTGACGGAACTTTAATCTGGTGGGGAGGTCGGTCGGGGACCGGCGGTGGGCCAGGTGGTGGCGGAGGATGCCGTGTCCGTTCGACGTGGACCGTCGGCGCTGCTTCTCGCGCCAGCGTACGACCATGGCGAGTACGTCTCCGCCGAAAGCCTGGGTCTTCGAGCCGTGGCGGCGGTGCTGCACCAGCTGGGTGCTGACGTGCACGTGATCGACGAGTGCCCGATGCCGCCTCCGGATGCTGTTCGGCAGTTCGCGCGCGACGCGGTCCTGGTCGGTGTCGGAGTGCTGTTCACGCGGCAGACTTCCGACGCGATCGAGCTGGTCCGCTGGCTGCGCCGTGACGCCCCGGCCGCCTACTACATGATCGGCGGCCAGGGACTCCAGTTCCTGTGGGAAGACGTCATGCGTGACTGCCCTGAGCTGGACTCGGCATGCATGTACGAGGGCGATGAGGTGATCGCCGAGGTCTGGTCGAGGCTGCTCAGCGACCGGGACGACCGCGGGGTGAAAGGCCTGTACGTACGTGATGGCGCCGGTGTCATGAGCGCCGGACCCCGTCCGCCAGTAGCCAGGCTCGATGACCTGCCGTTCGCGTACCGCGAACCGGACGCCGGGGCGTACCGGGGCGGGCACGCCACGATGTCGACCAGTCGTGGATGCGCCGCCCACTGCACCTTCTGCCAGTCCGGCAACTATGCCAATCGCTACCACGAACTGCCGCGATGGCGTCACCGCAGCGCCAGGTCGGTCGTTGACGAGATCGCCTACCTGCACGACGTCCACGGCGTCGACGCGGTCAGCATCGTCGACGACGACTTCCTCGGCGGCGCGGGTCAGGGGCGTGACCGCGCCTTCGAGTTCGCGGACCTGCTCGACCGCCTGCCGTTTCGGATCACCTACTCGATCGAGTGCCGGGTCGACGAGATCGACGAGCAGATTCTGGCCCGGTTGCGGTCGGCCGGGCTGCGGCATTTACTGATCGGCATCGAGTCGGCCACGGACCCCGACATCAAACTCTTCGGCAAGCGGACCACGACAGCGGCGGTGGAGGACGCCATCGCCACGCTGCGGCGGCTGAACATCGACTTCTCGACGGGCTTCATCATGTTCCAGCCGACGTCTACGCTGGACGGCGTGGCGGAGAATCTCGCCTTCCTCGCGCGGAACCGGATCACCAACTACCGTCGGCTCACGAACCGACTTGAGTTGTACCCGGGCGCCCCGCTGCTGCGCTTCTACGAGCGGCAAGGCTTGGCGCTGCGGGCCGACGGCTACCGGGTCTACTACGACTTCGCCGATGATCTGGTGTCGCACCTGTACTCCGGCATGCGCCAGGTACTCGCGCCGTACCGGCAGGTCGAGACGATCTGCGAGTCGCAGAGGTTCGAGGCCGCGCGGAGTCATGACGAGGCCTCGGATCAGCGCCTCGCCCTGCTGCGCGCCTACTCGGACGAGATCTCGTCATCTCTGGTCGCGGCGGCTGTCGGCGGCCGGTAGATGCCTGTCCGAGGTGTCCGAGGAAGGGCTGGCCGCGTCGTTCGGACAGGTCACCGCAGAGGTCGCCATCCAGACGTCACGACTTGCGGCAACGCTGCGACCGGAAAACCTCACGGCCGAGACGACAAGGAGGAGACGGGGGTGATGATGCGATGAAGCGCGACGGAGGTTGGGTCAATGGCAACGGCGGTGGCGGCTGACGAGGGAGTTTCATCGTGGGAATGACCGTGCGCGATGTCATGTACGGCGGCATGTACCTCGCGGAGTGCAGGTTCGCGAACGTCGATCGGTTCGTCGAGTTCGTCGCCGCGCGCATCGACCTGGACGCCGTGGTCACCGCGGAGGCCGGAGCCGCGATGCTCCGGGCGTTGGCCGACGACCTCGCGTCGCAGGGGCACGGGCCGGTCAGGGATGAAGCCTCGGCGCTGCACACCCTCGTCGCGGAGGACCTGCGGACAATCGCCGCGACGCCGCTGCCCGATACGGAATCCTCCGTGCGGGAGCGGATCGACGCGGCGGCCAGGTCCATCAAGACCAGGCTCACCCAAGCCGGCCTGGACCTGGGCGAATCGGACCTGCACATCGTGGACGAGTTCCCCGCACCGTTCAACCAGTTCGGATGGGCGGCGTTCGCGCCGGACCGGGAGGACGAGGAGCGCTACGACATCCGACCCGGCGTCTACTTCCGGCGCGACGCGCTCCGACCGATCTACAGCGAGGCGCTCTTCGCCCACGAACTCATCCACACGGTGCCGGGCCGGGTCGATCCGGAAATCTACGCGATGGGCTTGGAAGAGGGAATAGCCGAGGTGCTGGGCACCTGCTTTGCCGCGACCGCCGCTGTGCCGCTGGCCGCGTTGCGCAATGTGCTTGTCTACGGCCGTCACGGAGTGGAGCGACCGAAGCTCTGGTCGCTCTACCGGGACCACACCCGGCAGGCAAACCTGCTGTACCGGGAGTTCGGCATCGAGGGTCTCGTCGAGCTCGCCCATCGAGGACGCGCCAGCATCCACGCGGCGGAGATCGCGGTCTTCTCCGGAACGTTCGGCCAGCTCGACCTGCCGCGCGGTACCTGGAACGACGACACGACGGCGCTGCTCGACAGCTTCTGCGACGGGTATCTGCCGTCGCACGTGTTCACCCCGCTCGAAGTGGTGTTGCTCGACCAGGTGGACGAGGGACGTTCACTCGTCGAGGTGTGCCGGCAGGCCGACGTGCCGGCCGAGGTCGGCGTACCGGTGCTCAAACGCCTGGGCAGCGAATCGGCGCTGTTCGTCCGAGACGGTGAGCAGGTCGGCTACTCCAACGTGCGGCACTACCTCGCGATGAGCGAGGCGGCGAACCAGCCGGTCATCAGGTACCTACCGCCGAGCGGCAGTACGTCGCGGAGATGAGGTTCCGTGCACCCCCTCACGCCATCGCGCCGGACCCTGCTGGGAGCGCTCTCCGACCTGTACCGCAGTCGGGGACTGCTGCTCGGCACGCTGGCGATGGCCGTCGGGTTGCTGCTGATCCTGATCACTCCCTCGGAGAGCCCCACCATCACCAGCGGACCCGACGGGGCACTGACGATCTCGACACCGGCGAGTCTCTGGTCGAAGCTGCGGATCTACGACGTCGGGATAGCGGTGTTCCAGGCCGGACTGACGATCACCATCTTCCAGGTGCTGCTGAATCAGGTGGCGGAGGACCGGTTCATGGAGATGGTGCGGTCCGCGCTGGCGCAGCAGGAGGACAGGGTACGCACGGCGGTGGCCCAGTCGTTGGCGGCGGGCTCGCGGATCGAAGCGCTCCGGCTCGCGCCCGAGGAACTGGACCGGGTGATCGAAAACGCCGCGCGGCTGCGCAGTGGGAGCGCCGACCTGGGGACGGTGATCGCACGCAAGCTGCGTACCAACGTCTTCGAGTCCCATGAGCGGTGGCGCAACCTGGTGGTGCGGGCTGAGCTGTTCGGGCTGGACACCGCTGAGGCGAGCGGGCGACAGCACGACTACTACGACGTCTTTCTCCAGTTCGGTTACCACACGACGGATGTCAAGCGCACCAGATTCACCTTCAAGGTCGGCACCTGGCAGGAGGACTACGACCGCCTCCTGCGCTCCCCGGACATGGGCGTGGTCTGGCGGCTGCCGTCGACCGGCGAGTTCGACGGCCGGTGGGACGAGGGGTTCTCGCTGCTGAGCGTGAACTTCGGCGGCCAGCAGGTGCAGTTCCAGAAGAACGACCTGGAGCGTGAGTACGTCGCGTTTCCGCCGGCCGAGGAGTTCGCCGACCGGACCGACCTGTTCGTCCAGTACTCGTTCAACGCGAAGGTCCTGGCGGACGGCAACCTGCTCAGCTTCGAAGTACCCAGACCGACGTTCTCCGCGACCTACTCGATCAGCGTCTCCGTCTCGGACATCGCCCGGATCCGGGCGCTGGACTACTTCGGCCTCACCCGCCCGGCATCGGTGGAGTACGCGCCCGGACTCGACGACACCCGGTTCATCGCCATCTCCGTCGACGACTGGATCCTGCCCAAGGCCGGCGCGGTTGTCGTCTGGCGACGCCGTTAGCGCAGACCCAACGGTGGATGCGGACACCTGGCGTGATCGCAGTAGCATGCCCCGGTGAGTGCGTCATGAGGCCGACCATCGCCGCCGACACCCTGCGTGACACCCTGACGCAGTACCTCACCACCACCTTCGGGCTCAGTGAGGACCGGGTGCGCGACGGGCTGCAGCGCTTCCTGACCCACCCCGAGCACGGCATCTTTCGTGGCCCGTACCTGCGGATTCGCACCCCGTTCCGACCCGCCACGGGTGACTGGCGCGCGGACCTGGACTGGGCGCCTGCCGACTTCACGCCCTACCTGCACCAGGCCCGGGCGTTCGCCCGGCTCGCCACCAGGGACGGCCCGGCGCAGCCGACGCTGATCACCACCGGCACCGGATCCGGCAAGACCGAGTCGTTCCTGATCCCGGTGCTCGACCACTGCCGTCGGCGACGGGCCGCCGGGCACGTCGGCGTCAAGGCGGTCCTGCTCTATCCGATGAACGCGTTGGCCACCGACCAGACCCAGCGTGTCAACGAGCTGCTGACCGACCCGGCGCTGGCCGGAGTGACCGCCGGGCTCTACATCGGTGACGTGGCAGCGGTCGAATACCCGCACGTGATGACCAGACGGTCGGAGATGCGCCGCACCCCACCGGACGTCCTGATCACCAACTACAAGATGCTCGACCTGCTGCTGCAACGCGCCGACGACCTGCCGCTGTGGGCAGGCGCCGACCCAGCGTACGTCGTCCTCGACGAGTTCCACACCTACGACGGCGCGCAGGGTACCGACGTGGCGATGCTGCTGCGGCGGCTCGCCGCCGCCCTCAACCTGGCCCGCCCGGACCGGCCACTCGGCCCAATCTGCCCCGTCGCCACCTCCGCCACCCTGGGCGAAGGTGGCGGCCGGGACGGCGGCACCGCGATCCGCGGCGTCGCCGAGCAGGTCTTCGGCGTCGCCTTCGACGACACCTCGGTGATCGGCGAGGAACGCTACGACCCGGACGAGTTCGTCGCCGAGCAGGAGTACGGCCTGCCGCTGCCCAGCCCCGAGGAGCTGGCCGCGATCCGGGACAGCGACGGTGACGGTGGTCGGTCCGCCGCCGATGACGCCGCCGAGCTGCTGCTCGGTGAGCGCTGCGCCGCCGATCCGGCGCGGCTCGGCCGGCTGCTGCGCCGGCACCCGCTGACCCGGGCGGTGCTCCAGGCCATCGGACCCCGGCCGCGTACCCTCGCTGAGGTCATCGACGTGCTGCCGCGCAAGAGCGTCACCGGCTGGGGCGGCGCGCTGCGGACCCGTCCGGAGATCACCGCACGGGCGTTGGCCCGTTTCGTCGGGTTGCTGTCCCTGGCCCACAACCCGGACGACCCGACCCGGCCACTGCTGCACATCGAGACCCACCTGTGGGCGCGGTCGGTCTCCCGGCTGTTGCGCGCCGTCGCCCCACGACCCATGTTCGGCTGGTACGGCGAACCGCACCGCAGCCTCGAACTCGTCGGCTCCGAAGACCACGACGAGGTCGTCGCCGGTGCCCGCCACCAGCTGCTGCCCGCCATCTACTGCCGGCACTGCGGACGGTCCGGGTGGGCGGCCCTGTCGCCGGAGAAGGACCCGCACGAGCTGGACGACGACCCGGACAAGACCTACCGGGCCAGCGTGGGGCGGGACAAGCGCCGGGTCCGAGCCTTCATCGCCGCCACCGACGACGAGGTACGCCAACGGTCCCGCACCCTGCTGGTATTGGAGCACGGCCACCGGGTCCGCCCCTTCGACAGATTCCGCGACCGGGAGATGACCGACGACGCGGTGATCGTGCTCGGCGAGCTGACCAACGTCGAGGCGGCCGAGCGGGACCGCTGCCCGTCCTGCGGGCTCGACCACGGCATCCGGTTCCTCGGTGCCGGCCTGGCCACCCTGGCCTCGGTGGCGATCACCCAGCTGTTCACCAGCGGCGAGTTGGCGGCGCAGGAACGCAGGACGCTGCTGTTCAACGACTCCGTGCAGGACGCGGCGCACCGGGCCGGCTTCGTCGCCAGCCGCTCCTACGGCTTCTCCCTGCGTACGCTGCTCGCCGCCCAGCTGACGGCCGGCGAGCCGGTCGGGCTCGACGACCTGCTCGCCGGCATGGTCGCCGCCGCCACCGATCCGCAGACCCTGGCCAGCGTCGTCCCGCCCGACCTGCACGACCAACCCGGCGTCGATGGGCTGCTCGCCGGGGAACACACCGGCGACCGGGAAACCTGGACGTTGATCGCCGAACGGCTCGTCTTCGCCGCGATCATGGAGACCGGGTTGCGGGCCCGGCAGGGCCGCACCCTGGAGTTGACCCGCAGCGTCGCCGTCGAGGTCGCCCTCGACGACCCGGCCTGCGCGGCGGCGCTCTGCCGCGACGTGCACCTCACCGACCCCGGGCAGCTCACCGATCCGCCCGATGACGCCCGTTACCTGGCCTTTCTACGTGGCCTGCTGGAGCGGCTGCGCAGCAGGGGAGCGGTCTACCACGAGTGGCTGCGGCCGTACCTCAAGCGGGGCGGCACCCGCTGGCAGATCTGGGGCGGCCGCCCGCCCGGCCTGCCGGCGTTCCCCCGGGGACTGTCCGCACCGGCGTTCCTGCTCGCCAGCCCGCAGTCCCGCTCCGAGTTCGACGCGATCACCGCGAAGGGCAACTGGTACCAGGACTGGGCGATCCGCTGCCTCGGTCTGGAGCCGACCGACGCCGCCGGCTACCTGAGCCGGCTGCTGCCCGCGCTCGCCGCCGCCCAGATCGTCGCCGCCGGCAGCACCGAGGGCGGCAACACCGTCTACGGGCTGCTCCCTGGCCACCTGCGGGTCACCCGGCTGGACGACGACGCGGCCGTCGCCGCCGGAATCGGCTGCGACACCTGCCACTGGCAGCAGACCGAACACCCGGATCGGGTGGTCGACTGGGTCGGCCAGCCGTGCCGGCAGTACCGCTGCTCCGGCCGGCTGCGCCCGGCCCTGGACGGCACCGCCCCAGACGACTACTACCGCCGGCTCTACCTGCACCGGCCGGTGTTCCGGGTGGTGACCGGTGAGCACACCGGCATGCTGACCCGGGCGCAGCGGGAAACCGTCGAGCGGCAGTTCCGCGACGGCGTGCGCTACACCGACCCGAACGTGCTGGCCTGCACACCCACGCTGGAGCTGGGTATCGACATCGGGGCGTTGTCGGCGGTGGTGCTGGCGTCACTGCCGCGTGGCCCGGCCAACTACGTGCAACGCGCCGGGCGGGCCGGTCGCCGCAGCGGCAACGCCCTGGTGCTGACCCTGCTCGGCCGCAAGGAACGGGACCGCTACTACCTCACCTCACCGCGCGACATGATCGCCGGGCAGATCGTGCCGCCGGGCTGTTTCCTGTCCGCGGTGGAGATCCTGCGTCGGCAGTACCTCGCCCACCTGATCGATCTCGCCGCCCGTGACCAGGTGCCCGGGCTGACGCAGCCGCTGCCGCGCCGCGCCCATCTGCTGTTCGGCCCGACCGGCTGGCTGACCGGGCTGGCCGACGCCGCCCGCCGGGACGCCAGCCGGCTCGTCGAAGGATTCCTCGCGCTCTTCGGCGACCGGGTGCTGCCGACCGCTGCCGAGGAGCTACGTGACTTCGCCCGGGGCGGCATCAGCGACCGGGTGGCCGAGGCCGAACAGTCCTGGGACGACCGGCTGTCCGACCTGCGCCGTCGCCTCGACGAAATACGGCAGACCCGCGGCACGCTGGTGAGGACCGACCCGGGCCACGCCCGTGAGCTGAAACAGCTGAGATCCGAGGCGAAAGCCGTCCGTAACCGGATGAACGAGATCAACTCGGCTGCCGCGCACGGTGCCATGGTCGAGCTCGGGCTGCTGCCCAACTACGCCCTCATCGACACCCGTACCGCGCTGGAAGCCACCCTCACCTGGGAGGAACGCAGCGGCGAGGGCGACCGTCGGTTCCGCAGCGAACTGCGGGAGTACGACCGACCGGCCCGCCAGGCACTGCGCGAACTCGCCCCCGGCAACAACTACTACGTACGCGGCTACCGGCACGAGATCTCCGGGCTCGACGTCGGCACCCCCGACCGGCCGGCGTACCGGCAGTGGCGGGTGTGCGCCCAGTGCGGCTACGTGCGCACCCACCTGGCGGCCGAGGACCTGAGCGCCTGCCCACGCTGCCTCGACCGGGGCATCGCCGACCACGGACGACTGTTCAACGTGCTGCGACCGGCCCGAGTGCTCAGCCGGGACAAACGCGACGACGCCCGGATCCGCGACGACAGCGACGACCGCGAACACCGGTACTACTCGACCACCGTCGCGGTCGACATCGACCCGGAGCAGATTGACTTTTCCTGGCGACACGCCCGCGACACGTTCGGCGTCGACTACAGTCGCCGGGCGGTGATCCGACACTTCAACCTCGGCGCTCAACGCTACGACCGGGCCACCGAGCTGTTCGCCGGCGACGAAGTACGGATCAACCACTTCCACACCTGCACCGCCTGCGGCGGCACCACAGTCGACGGCGAGCCTGCCACCAGTCAACAGGTCGCCGCCCACGACTCCGGCGTTACCGTCCCGCAGGGCGCCGAACACCACCGGCCGTGGTGCCCGCACCGGCGGACAGCAGCCGGGCCGACCAACCACGTCAGCCTGATCCTCGCCCACGAGCTGGAAACCGAGGCGCTGCGGATCCTCATCCCGGCGGTGACCGCCGCCGTGCGCGAGCGACTGGTCTCCTTCGCCGCCGCCATCCGACTCGGCATCGCCGCCCGGTACGGCGGCGACCCTGCCCACCTGCGGGTGGTGCTCGCCACGATGCCCGACACCGCGCCTCGCCGCACAGGTGAGGTCGGCAGCGGCGAGACCCGAAACTTCGTCGTCGTCTTCGACACCCAACCGCAGGGCACCGGATACCTGCACCGGCTGGCCCGCCCCGAGGAGTTCCGCTCGGTGCTGCGACTGGCCCGCGACCGGATCCTGAGCTGCGAATGCTGGCACGAGGGCCGGCCGGTCTGCCACCGCTGCCTGCTGCGCTACGCCCGCGACGACGAGTTCCCGCTGATGAGTCGGGCCGAAGCGCTCGGGATGCTGGAACGGCTGCTCGACGGCTGGCAGATCCGGGAAGGCACCCGGACCGACGAGATCTCCCTGATCGACCAAGTCGAGAGCGAGCTGGAGCTGCTGTTTCTCAACAAACTGCTGGACCGGCCCAAGCAACCCGACTCCAGGCTGCGCATCGAGCGCCGTACCGACCGGGCCGGGGCCCGGCTGGCGGATCTGACCTTCACCGACACGGACGGGCGACACGTCAGCCGCTGGCAGATGAAGCTGCAGAACACCATCCGTGGCACCCGCCCGGACGTGCACTTCAAACGCCTCGACGCGTCGTCACCGGACGTCGTCGTCTACCTCGACGGCTTCCGTTACCACGGGCAACCCCCGTACAACCGGTTGGCTGACGACGCTGACAAGCGGGCCCGGCTGCGCGACCACGACTACCTGGTCTTCGCCGCGACCTGGGAGGACGCACGTTCCTGGGGTGACGAGGGAGATTCGGGTCGCTGGTCGCCGTACGGCGGGGTCAGCCGGCGGAACGCGCGAGCGTCATACCAGGACGGCAGCGGTGACCCGGACGAGCTGGAACGCGCGGTCTGGGCCAACCCGATCGACCAGCTGATGCACTTCCTGGCCGACCCCGACCTGGACCGGTGGCGGCGTCGGGCGCAGGCGGTCGTCTTCGGGTTGTTCAAACAGGCCCGGGAGCACACCGTGGTGGATTCCGCCCGAGTCCCGGACGCCGTGATCGCCGCGCTACAAGACGAACCGTTGCCAGTGAAGACCGCCGGCCGGATCATCGTCGCGCGAGCCACCGACGACGACGGGTGCCCGGTGACGCTGCTCGCCGACACCCGCCATCAGCCGCCGGCCTGGTCGGCCTTGGTCGCCATCGACGACTCGGCTACCGGCGTCGGCGAACCGGGCCATCGGCGACGCTGGGGCAGTTGGCTCGCCTGGGGCAATGTGATTCAGTTCCTCGCCCTGGGCGACGGTGACGGCCGGCAACTGGCCCGCTCCGCGCTCGGTACCGCGTTCGACCCGGCGCTGCTGCCGGCCGCCGAACAGACCGGCGTCGCGCCGACCCACCGCGTGCCGCCGCTGGACGACGAGACAGCCACCTGGCTCGGGGTGGTCGCCGACCCGACACCACCGCAGGCGGCGCCGGACGACGTCGACACGCAATGGCAGGACGTGCTGCGCTACCTCGACCGCGACGAAACCACTCTGGACCGGCTCGCTCGGCAGTTGGCGAGCCACGGCCTGCCCGCTCCGGTCGTCGGTTACGAACTGGGCGACCAGGGCTGGCAGGCCGAGCTCGCCTGGCCAGACAAGCGGATCGCCATCGTGCTGGCCGGGCCCGACGACGACCCCGAAATTGAGGGGCGTGACCAGGCGTACGCGGCGGACGGTTGGCACGCCCGACCGGCCCGGGACTGGTCGGTCGCCGACCTGGTGGAACGGATCGCAGCCAACGGCAAAGGAGAGGGATGACGAACACCAGGGCGGGTCTGCAGATGCTGGATCGGGCCGACAAGGAGGTCATGAAGCTCACCCGGGCCGACAAGGGCGCCGTATACGAGTTCATGCACAAGTTCCGCGATAACCCGGACAACCCGGGCCTGCATCTGAAGCCGCTGAATGGCGACTCCCGACTGATGTCGGCCCGGATCAGCCGGGAACTGCGGGCTCTGCTGCTGCATATCGAAAATCGCGAGTATCTTCTCGTCGCGGTGAAGCACCGGGGTGAGGTGTACGACAACCTCGACCGCTACGCGTACCGGATCAACCGCGTCACCGGCGGCATCGAGGTGGTCGACCTGACCCCGGTCGGCGACAGCATCGTCGGCCGGGTCCTGCCGCCTGAGCCCGAGCCTGAGCCCGCCAGCAAGGCGCTGTTCGACGCCTACACCGATGAGCAACTGGTCTCGCTCGGCGTCGCGGAGCCGCTGCTGCCGCAGATCCGTGCACTCGCCACCGAAACCGACCTGCTCGGGCTGATCGACCGGGCCCCACAGCTCACCGTCGACGTGCTGCTCGCCCTGTTCGACGGCCGGCCGATCGACGAAGTGCGCGAGTACATCACCGAACCGGTACGGGTCCAGGAGTCGGTGGACCCGGAGGACTTCACCGCCGCGCTGCAGCGACCCGCCACCCAGGTATCCTCCGACGACGAGGCCCTCCAGGCCATGCTCGACCTGCCCTTCGAGCGGTGGCAGGTCTTCCTTCACCCCGCCCAGCGCGAGCTCGCCGAGAAGAGCTTCCGCGGCCCGGCCCGGGTCGGCGGCGGACCGGGCACGGGCAAGACGATCGTCGCCCTGCACCGAGTCGCCCACCTGGTCAGGCAGCTCCCCCCAGGCATCGACAAGCCGGTCCTGCTCACCACTTTCAACCGCAATCTCGCCGCTGACCTGCGCACCCGGCTACTGGCGCTGGGCGGTGAGAAGCTTGTCGAGCGGGTTGACATCGTCAACATCGACCGGCTGGCGGGCCGGGTGGTCGCCGAGGCCAACGGTGGCGGGAGCCGGCGGATCGTCGACGACGACCGAGTGCTGCGGCTGTGGGAGCAGTACCTGGCCGAGACCGGCACCACGGACTGGGACGCCGAGTTCCTGGCCGCCGAGTGGAACCATGTCATCCTCGGGCAGGTGCTCGCCTCGCGTACCGACTACTTCCGGGCTCGCCGCCCCAACCGGGGTCGCAGTCTGAGCCGGGCGGAGCGGGACCGGATCTGGCAGATCACCGAACGGTTCGTCAGCTGGCTGGACGGCCAGGGTCTGTGGACCTGGCGGCAGGTCGCCCAGCGGGCGGCGCGGCTGGAGATGGACCGGGTCGCCCTCGCCAACTCCGCCAGCGACTCGTCAGGCGGCTTTCACCGGCCCAGGTACCAGCATGTCGTCGTCGATGAGGCCCAGGATCTCAGCGCCGCGCACTGGAAGCTGCTGCGGGCGATGGTGGCATCCGGTCCCAACGACATGTTTCTAGCCGGTGACACACATCAGCGCATCTACGACAACCACGTCACGCTGGGCAGCCTCGGCATCAACATCCGGGGGCGTTCCCGCCGGTTGACACTCAGCTACCGCACCACCCGAGAGATCCTCGTCGACGCGCTGGAAATCATGACCGGCGAGGTCTACGACGACCTCGACGGGGGCGAGGAGACTCTCGCCGGGTACCGGTCAGTGCTGCGCGGTGCCCGACCGGTTCTGCAAGGTGCCGCCACCTGGGCCCAGGAGCGTGACCTGATCGCCGAGCAACTGCGTGACTGGGGAAGCCCCGAAGACGGCTCGGTCGCGGTCTGCGTACCAACCCAGGGAATGGCGGCCGAGGTAATGGCCCGGCTGGCGGCGGACGGCGTACCCGTCGGGGAGATTGGCCGGGACGGACCGAAGCGGCCCGACGGCGTCCACGTCGGGACCATGCACCGGTTCAAGGGCTTGGAGTACCAGCGGATGATCATCGCGGGGGTCAGCGACGGGCTGGTGCCCCGGCAGCGGATCAACCGGTACCGGGCCACCGACCCCAAGCGGTACCAGCGGGAACGGAAGCGCGACCGGTCGCTGCTATTCGTGGCGGCCACCCGCGCCCGTGATGAACTCGTCGTCTGCTGGCACGGCACACCGAGCCCGTTCCTCACCAGCCGACTTGTCCAGCGTAGGGCGACTGAAGACTAACGGGCGGCAGCGGAAGCCACCGGGGACCGGATCCGGCGGACCGCCATCTGGCGATCTCGCTCACAGACACCGACCCGGTGGACTGTGAGAGTGGGCGGGTGCGTTCACCAGCCCACCCCAAGCCGGCTGCGGCGGTGCCGCCGCGCCCAGCGGCGGCCGGGCCAGCGTCGGTGCCCTCGGCGGCCGGGGTCCTGCCGCCCTGGCCGGCGCTGGTCGTCGCCGGGGTCGGTGGGGTGGCGTCCGCGTCGCAGAGCGCGGTCACCGCCGAACTCGGCACCCGGATGGGCAGCGCACCGGTCGGCGCGATCATCAATAACATCGTCGGCTCGTCGCTGATCGCCCTCGGGCTGGCTCCGGCGGGCCGGCTCGCGGTCAGCGGTCCCCGGGTCGCCGGGGCGGTGCTCGGTGTCGTCGCGGTCGCGGTCGCCCAGCTCGGCCGCCCGGTCGGACAGCTGGCGGTCGGGCTGGTCGCCGTCGCGGTCGTCGCCGGACTCGCGGTCGCGGTGCAGTCGGCGCTCAACGGGCGGGTCGCCGCGGCCAGCTCCACCACCGCCGCCACGGTGGTCAACTTCGCTGTCGCCACCCCGTTCGTGCTGGGACGGCGGCGCTGCTCGGCGCGGTCGGCGCCGCGACGCGCGGCGGCTGGCCGGGGGAGTGGTTCCTCTACCTGGGCGGCCTGTTCGGGGTGCTGGTGATGATCGGCCTGCTGGTCGGGGTCCGGTCGGTGGGCGTGCTGCGGACCGGGCTGGCCGTACTCGGCGGGCAGCTCGTCTGCGCGCTGCTGATCGACGTGCTCGTCCCGGGCGGGCCCTCGACGGTGCCGGCATGCTGGTCGGCGCGGCACTGATCCTGCTCGCCGTCGTCGTGTCCGGTCGCGGCTCAACTCCTCGTACGGGTGACGCCGGTTCCTGAGGTGGATTCGGTGCTGGTGCGGGAAGGTATGGAGGATTCGGATTCCGACCGGCTGGAGGTTCCTCATGGCACTACTCGACACGACGACGTGGCACGGCATGATCTTCAGCGACGGCTGGACTGAGGCGGCCGGCGGCACCAGGGTCGTCACCTCACCGGCCACCCGGCAGGAGATCGGCCGGGTCGGTGTCGGCAACGCCGACGACGTGACGCGGGCCTGCGTCCGGGCCGCGCAGGCGCAGCGCGACTGGGCCGCCACCAGCTACCTGGAGCGGGCCGCCGTGCTGCGCCGGGCCGGTCAGCTGTTCGAGCAGTACGCCGACGACATCGGTGGCTGGTTGATCCGCGAGGCCGGGTCGGTGCCGCCGAAGGCCGAGGTGGAGACCACCACCGCCGCCCAGGAGTGCTACGAGGCGGCCACCCTGCCGTCGCACCCGACCGGTGAGATCCTGGCCAGCGGCCAGCCCCGGCTGAGTTTGGCGCGCCGGCTGCCGGTCGGAGTGGTCGGCGTCATCGCACCGTTCAACTTCCCGCTGATCCTGTCCATCCGGTCCATCGCGCCGGCCCTGGCGTTGGGCAACGCGGTGGTGTTCAAGCCCGATCCGCGTACGGCGGTCTGCGGCGGGGTGTCGATCGCCCGGATCTTCCAGGAGGCGGGCCTGCCCGACGGGCTGCTGCACGTGCTGCCCGGTGGGGCGGCCGTCGGCGAGGCGTTGATCGTCGACCCCCGGGTCCGGGTGGTCAGCTTCACCGGCTCCACTGCCGCCGGGCGCAAGGTGGGCGAGGCCGCCGCCCGCCATCTCAAGCGTGCCCACCTGGAGCTGGGCGGCAACTCGGCGTTGATCGTGCTCGACGACGCCGACCTGGATCTCGCCGCCTCGGCCGGCGCCTGGGGGTCGTTCCTGCACCAGGGGCAGATCTGCATGGCCACCGGCCGGCACCTGGTGCACGAGCGGATCGCCGACCGGTACGTCGAGCAGTTGGCGGCCAAGGCCGACCACCTGCCGGTCGGGGATCCGGCGGCGGCGCAGGTGGCGCTCGGCCCGATCATCGACGAGCATCAGCGGGACAAGATCCACTCGCTGGTCACGGCCAGCGTCGACGCCGGGGCCCGGTTGGCGGCCGGCGGTACCTACGACGAGCTGTTCTACCGGCCGACGGTGCTGGCCGACGCCAACCCGACCACCCCGGCGTTCGCTCAGGAGGTGTTCGGCCCGGTCGCGCCGGTGGCGACCTTCGCCGACCTGGACCAGGCGGTCGCGATGGCCGGCGACACCGAGTACGGCCTCTCGCTGGGCATCCTGAGCCGGAACGTGATGAAGGCGATGGCGCTGGCCGACCGGATCCCCAGCGGCATCGTGCACATCAACGACCAGACCGTCGACGACGAGGCGGTGGCGCCGTTCGGCGGCGTGGGCGCCTCCGGCACCGGCAGCCGGTTCGGTGGACCGGCCGCCAACATCGAGGCGTTCACCGAGACCCAGTGGCTCACCATGCAGGGCGGCATCAGCCGCTTCCCGTTCTGATCCCGGCTCGCGCGGGCCCGGGTTGACGCTACTGGGCGGGCGGTGCCACGATCAGGGCCGATGTTTACGTAAACATCGGCCCTGATCGTACGCCGAAGGAGGCCGTCCACCGTGCCAGGACTCAAGCCGGCCCGCCGACCCGGTGCCGCGCTGTGCGCCCTCGTCCTCGCCGCCAGTGTCGCGGCCGTCGGGGATCCCGCCACCGGAGTCGCCCGCGCCGGCACACCCGGTCCCGTCGCCGACGCCCCGGCCCCGGTGGTCACCGTCCGACCCGACCCGGCCTACCGGGGGCAGCAGTTCCAGGGCTGGGGCACCAGCCTGGTCTGGTTCGCCAACGCCACCGGCGGCTACCCCGACGAGATCCGTGACCGGCTCGCCGAACTGCTCTTCGGCGATGACGGGCTGAACCTCAACATCGCCCGGTACAACATCGGCGGCGGCAACGCCCCGGACGTGCCCGACTACCTGCGACCCGGCGGTGCCGTACCCGGCTGGTGGCAGGCCCCGGACGGCACCACCCGCGACGACCGCGACTGGTGGGACCCGGACGACCCGACGCACTGGAACTGGGCCGCCGACCCTGCGCAACGCTGGTGGGTCGACCGGATCAAAGCCGACGTCACCCACTGGGAGACGTTCAGCAACTCGCCACCGTGGTTCCAGACGATCAGCGGCTACGTCTCCGGCGGCTTCGACGCCACGGCCGACCAGATCCGCCCGGACACTGTTAACGACTTCGCCACCTATCTGGTGCGGGTCACCGAACACCTGGAGCGGTCCCACGGCATCGACGTCGCCACCATCGACCCGCTCAACGAACCGAACACGCCGTACTGGTCGACCCGGCTCGGCCCGGACGGCCAGCCGGTCGGTGGTCGCCAGGAGGGCGCCCACGCCGGTCCGACCAGCCAGCAGCAGGTGATCGAGGCGGTGGACGCCGCACTGCGGGCCGCCGGCAGCGACACCGTGATCTCGGCGATGGACGAGACCAACCCGGGCACCTTCCTGACCAACTGGCACGCCTACGGCACCGACGCACGCGACCGGATCGCGCAGCTCAACGTGCACACCTACGGCACCGGGCAGCGCACCGCCGTGCGCGACGTCGCCAAGGCCGAAGGTAAACCACTGTGGATGAGCGAGGTGGAGGGCTCGTACGGCAGCGGCGGGCAGGACTTCACCAGCATGCTGCCCGGTCTGGGCATCGCCCAGCACGTCGTCGACGATCTGCGGGAGCTGGAGCCGTCGGCCTGGGTGCTGTGGCAGCCGGTCGAGGACTACGACAACATGGCGCCCGGCGGCGAGTTTCCGCTCGGCTCCAACTGGGGCAGCATCCAGGTGCCGTTCGACTGCACCGCCGCCGACACACTGCAGACCTGCCCGATCTACACCAACACCAAGTTCGACACGCTGCGCAACTTCACCCACCACATCCGCCCCGGTGACCGGCTGATGGCCGTCGACGACCCGAACAGCGTCGCCGCCATCGCCACCGGCAAACGGGCCACCGTGGTGCACGTCAACGCGAGCACCGACGCCCGTACCGTGGCACTGGACCTGTCGGCGTTCCGCGTCGTCGCGCCCGACGCCACCGTCACTCCGGTCGTCACCAGCGCCGCCGGAGCGCTGCGCCCCGGCACCCCGGTGGCCGTCACCGACCGCACCGCCCGCCTCGACGTGCCGGCCCGGTCGGTGACCACCTTCCTGATCGACGGCGTCTCCGGCGTGCTGCTCGACGAGACCCTGATCCGGGACAACCACGTCTACCGGATCGACGGTGTGCCCAGCGGCCGGTCGCTCACCCCGGCCGGCGACGCGCCGGTCATCCGCACCGGCACGCCGCACGATCCCGCCCAACTGTGGCAGCTCACCCGGTTGACCGACGGCTTCGACAACCAGGCCCGGTACGCGGTCGGCACCGTCGACGGACAGCGCCGCCTCGCCGTCGTCGACGCCGCCGCCGCCGCGATCGTGCCGGCCGACGGCGAGCCCGCCCCGGCCGCCCAGTGGATGCTGTCCACCACCGGCGACGGGACGTACACCTTCGTCAACGTTGCCACCGGCCGGCTGCTCGACGTCAGCGGGCAGGCCACCCACGACGGGGCTGCGGTCTCCGTCTGGCTGCCGAACTCCGGCGCCAACCAGCGCTGGCGGATCCTCGACGAAAAGGTCGTCGGGCTGGAACCGGTCGACCTGTTCACCACGCCCGGCACCGCGCCGACGCTGCCGGCGACCGTCGTCGCGCTGCACCGCGACGGCCCCGGCGGCCCGCTCCCGGTGACCTGGCGCGACGTCGCCCCGGCGCGGTGGAAGCAGCCCGGTACCGTCCCCGTCACCGGTCGGGTCACCGACGCGCAGGGCCGCACCCACCTCGCCCGTGCCAGCGTCGTCGTCGACACGCTCACCGCCACCGAACCGGCCCGCGCGAAGGCGTTTGTCGGCGGCCGGCCGGACCTGCCGGCGACGGTCACCGCGCTGTCCAGCCAGGGCCTCGCCGTCGACCGCCCGGTGCGGTGGGACGCCGCGCCGCCCGGCGCGTTCGACCAGCCCGGGGTGGTCACCGTCACCGGCCGGGCCGACGCCGGCGACGGTGCGGAGCTGCCCGCTACGGTCCGGGTCCAGGTCACCCCGCCGGTCGAGGCGACGACCGCGGTCAGCGGCATCGACGCCACCTTCACCGAGCCGGGCTACTCGACCGTGGGTCTGACCAACGGCAACCGCACCGACAAGGCCTGGTCCAACTGGCGGCCGGGGGCCAAGAACCCCACCGACACGCTCACCGTGACCCTGCCCCGGGAACACTCCGTCGCCCGGGTGGCCGTGCACTTCTACCGCGACGGCTCGGACAGCTACGCCAGCAGTCTGCGGGCCCAGGTCCGCGACGCCCACGGTGACTGGGCCGACGCCGGCGGACCGGTGGACGTACCCACCGGCACCCCCACCGCGCCGGTGGTCGAGGTGCCGGTCACGGCCGTCACCGACGCGGTGCGGATCATCCTCACCGCGTACCCGGACCGGCACATCACCCTCAGTGAGATCGAGGTCGCCGTGGCGGTGCCGGGGACGTCCGCGCAGGCGGACGCCGCCGCGATCGCGCTCGACGGGGTACCGCTGGCCGGCTTCGATCCGGCGACGACGCGGTACGCCGTACCGGCCGGCCCGCAGCTGCCGCACGTCACCGCGACCGCCGTCGACCCGTACGCCGAGATCACGGTGACCCAGGCGGACGCGCAAGGCCGGGCCGCCACCGTGGAGGTCACCGGCGAGGACGGCACCCGGACCCGGACCTACCGGATCGACTTCACGTGACAACCCGAGCGGGCCGTCGCAGGCACCGTCGTGGCCGGCTGTCAGAGTGACCGGGTGACACCATCGGACCCCACGCCGGCCAGCAATCCGCCCCAGCGGACCCCGCGCCGCCTCGCCGGGGTGCTGCCGCCCTGGCTGGCGCTGGCCGTCGCCGGGCTCGGCGGGGTGGCGTCCGCGTCGCAGAGCGCGGTCAACGCTGAACTCGGTGCCCGGATGGGCAGCGCCGCCATCGGAGCGGTGGTCAACAACATCGGTGGATCGCTGCTGGTCGCCGTCGGGCTGCTGCTCCTGCCGTCGATGCGCGCCGGGTTGCGGACCCTGCGGGCCGCCCGGCTGCCCTGGTGGACCTACCTCGGCGGGGTCGGCGGGGCATTCTTCGTCACCGCCGCCGCCTACGCGGTGCCGGTGCTCGGGGTGGCGGTGCTGACCATCGCCCAGGTCGCCGGGAACAGCCTCGGCGGCCTGGCGGTGGATCGGGTCGGGCTGGCCCCGGCCGGCCGGCTCGCCGTCACCGGGCCCCGGCTGGTCGGGGCGCTGCTCGGCATCGGCGCGGTGGTGGTGGCCCAGGTCGGCCGGCCGGTCGGGCAGCTCGCGGTCGGGGTGATCGCGCTGGCGATGGCCGGCGGGCTGGCGGTGTCGGTCCAGTCGGCGCTCAACGGGCGGGTCTCGGCGGCCAGCACCACCGCAATGGGCACGGTGGCGAACTTCGTGGTCAGCACGCCGTTGGTGCTGGTCGCGGCCGGCCTGCTCGGTGGCTACCGGGCGGCGGCCGGCCGGGCGTGGCCGGGCGAGTGGTACCTCTACCTCGGTGGGCTGTTCGGCGTCTGCATCGTGGTGGCGCTGTTGGTCGGGGTCCGGTCGGTCGGGGTGCTGCGGACCGGGCTCGGAGTGGTCGCCGGTCAGCTCGTCGGGGCGCTGCTGATCGACGTCCTGGTCCCCGGCGGTCCCGGCGTCAGCCCGGGTCTGATCGCCGGTGCCGCGCTGATCATCGTCGCGGTGCTGGTGTCCGGCCGGGGTGCCCGCCGGTCCCGGCCGGTCGGCCGCGACGGTGCGGTGGCAGACTTTACCGGGTGGCAGACGAGCCGACCTACCCGACCGCCGAGTTGACCGGCCCGCTGGTGGTGCGTGCCCGCCGGCTGCGGGTGATGTGCTGGTCGCTGGCCGCCGCGCTGCTGCTGGTCTTCACCGCGGTCAGTTTCGGCCTGCAGGGGTCCACCGGCGCGAACATGGGCAGCTTCCAACGTGGCGACCAGGCCGCCATGATCGGTCTCGGCCTGGTGGGGGCGGCCGTGATCCTGCTGTTCACCCGGCCCCGGGTCGAAGCCGACGCCGACGGGGTACGGGTGCGCAACGTACTGCGCACCTACCAGCTGCCGTGGTCGCTGGTCACGGCGGTCCGCTTCGACCGGGACGCCGCCTGGGCCAGCCTGGAGTTGGCCGATGACGAGCTGGTGCCGGTGCTGGCGCTGCAGTCCGTCGACCGGGAGCACGCCGTCGAGGCGGTCCGGGCGTTGCGCCGGCTGCACGCTGCGGGCCGCGCGGCGACCACCGCCGGCTGACGCTGCGGGCCGACCGCCGTTGGCCGGCACCGGTTGTTGACACCGGACCGGGCGTACGGCTACGACCGGAGCCTGATAGGCTTGCCGCGTCGACCACGCTGCCCTCGACCGGCGGCGCCGGCGCGAGCCGGCAGCCGGGCGGAGGTAGTCGCGAAAGCGGAGCGCCTGCTCCCACCTGTACCGCGGACCATCATCCAGCGGGCGGGTCCGGTCTCCCGTTGGCGGTCCGTCCGCCACCGAGCCGACGCCGTCGACGGCGTCACCGACCGGTCGAGCAGGCCCTGGCATGTGCCAGGGCCTTCTGCTTTCCCGGGGCGTCCCCAACCGGGGGCCGGCCCGGGGTGCGACGGCACCACGGAGATTACCGACTCGAGGAGGCCCCATCAGCGTCGAACCACGCGTGAACGAGCAGATCCGGGCACGTGAGGTCCGACTGGTCGGCCCTGAGGGTGAGCAGGTGGGCATCGTCCCGCTGGAGCGCGCCCTGCAGCTGGCCGCGGACGTCGACCTGGACCTGGTTGAGGTTGCGCCGATGGCGCGCCCGCCGGTGTGCAAACTCATGGACTTCGGCAAGTTCAAGTACGAGAGCGCACTCAAGGCGCGCGAAGCGCGGCGTAACCAGCAGCAGACCGTCATCAAGGAAATGAAGCTCCGGCCCAAGATCGACCCGCACGACTACGAGACCAAAAAGGGTCACGTGGTGCGGTTCCTCAAGGCCGGAGACAAGGTCAAGGTCACGATCATGTTCCGGGGCCGGGAACAGAGCCGGCCGGAGCTGGGCTACCGGCTGCTGCGCCGGCTCGAATCGGAGATCTCCGACCTGGGGTACGTCGAGGCCGCACCGAAGCAGGACGGCCGGAACATGATCATGGTGTTGGCCCCGCACCGGGCCACCAAGGCCGCTGCGGCCGCCGCGACGGCGGCCCGGGGCGGCGGAGCCTCCCGGGACCGGGAATCCGGTGCCGTTGAGGCACCACCACCGGCCGCCACGGCCGGACCCGCCGGGAACACCGGCGAGTGACAGGGGAGAGACGCGACACATGCCAAAGATGAAGAGCCACACCGGTATGGGCAAGCGGGTCAAGGTGACCGGCCGTGGCAAGATCCTGGCCGAGCAGGCGGGGAAGCGCCACCTGCTGGAGGGCAAGTCCTCCACTCGGACCCGCCGGCTCACCGGCACCGTCGAGGTGTCGCCGGCCGACGTCAAGCGCATCAAGAAGCTGCTCGGCCGCTGACGCGCGCCACTGACCCGAAGGAGTAGGTGAAATGGCACGCGTCAAGCGGTCCGTCAACGCCCAGAAGAAGCGCCGTACCCTGCTGGAGGATGCCAGCGGCTACCGGGGCCAGCGGTCCCGGCTGTACCGCAAGGCTAAGGAGCAGGTGCTGCACTCGATGCAGTACGCCTACCGGGACCGCCGCGACCGCAAGGGCGACTTCCGGCAGCTGTGGATCACCCGGATCAACGCGGCGGCCCGCGCCAACGGGATGACCTACAACCGCCTCATCCAGGGCCTCAAGCTGGCCGGCGTCGAGGTCGACCGCAAGGTCCTCGCGGACCTGGCGGTCAACGACGCCACCGCGTTCGCCGCCCTGGTGGAGGTGGCCCGCACGGCGGTCGCCGCCGAAGGCACCGGCGGCGCGGCGGCCCAGGCCGCCTGAACCGGCGCGACCCTGACCCGCATATGGCACGAATCGAGGCGTCCGGCATGACCGCACCACGGCCAGCCGGGCGCCTCGACTGTGTCCCGGCCACCACCACCGGCGGGGCCGACGACCGGCAGCCGACGTTCACCACTCGTACCCCCCGGATCGTGGCCGCCCGGCGGCTGCACCGGCGCCGCGACCGCGACGCGACGCGGCGTTTCCTCGCCGAAGGCCCGCAGGCCGTCCGGGAGGCGCTCGCCGTGCCCGGCCTGGTCCGCGAGATGTTCGCCACCGCCGCCGGTCGTACCCGGCACACCGACCTGGCCGTCGCGGCGGCCAGCGCCGGCATCGACGTCTCCACCGTCGACGACGCGGCGCTCACCGCGCTGGCCGAGACCGTCAACCCGCAGGGCGTCGTCGCCGTCTGCGACCACCTCGACGTCACCCTCGGCGGCGCGCTGCGCCGCCGGCCCGCGCTGGCCGCCGTGCTGGTCGAGATCCGCGACCCGGGCAATGCCGGCACCGTGCTGCGCACCGCCGCCGGCGCCGGCGCCGGCGCCGTCGTCTTCGCCGGCGCCGCCGTCGACCCGTACAACGGCAAGTGCGTGCGGGCCAGCGCCGGCAGCCTGTTCCACGTTGACGTGGTCCGCCACGGCGACCCGGCACACGTCGTCAGCGAGCTGCGCGCCGCCGGCCTGCGGGTGCTCGCCACCACCGGCCACGGCGACACCGACCTCGACGACCTCGCCGATTCGGGCGCGCTGGCCGCGCCGACCGCCTGGCTGTTCGGCACCGAGGCGCACGGCCTGCCGGCCGAGCTGGCCGACCGGGCCGACGCCCGGGTCCGGGTGCCGCTGTACGGCCGCGCCGAGAGCTTGAACCTGGCTGCCGCCGCAGCCGTCTGCCTGTACACTTCGGCCAGAGCACAGCGCGCAGGAAGGCCCACGCGATGAGCGTCCGCAGCTACCCGGCGCGCGTCGACGACCAGCCGACGCGCCGCGACCGGCGGCCCGGCTGCGGTGTGCCACCTCATCGGCTGTTTACCCGGCCCGCCGGTTCCGGCGGGCGGCAGGGCTGACCGACCCTTCCTGCCTGCGCACCCTACCGGCGGGCTGCGGCAGCGCCGCGCGTCCGTAGACTCTTGCCGGTCATCGGCCCCGGTGACCGCACGCCGCGAGGGAGTGCCCGCACGTCATGACCTACCGCAACGACCCATACGATCCGAAGCAGGTCGCGCTGCTCGACCCGGCCGCGCTCACCGGTGCGGTCGCTGACGCCGAAGAGGCGTTCGCCGCCGCCGCCGACCTGGACGCGTTGACCGCGCTGCGACCCCAGCACCTCGGCGACCGCGCCCCGATCTCGCTGGCCCGCCGGGAAATCGGCGCGCTGCCGCCGGCCGCCAAGGCCGACGCCGGCAAGCGGGTCAACGAGGCGCGTACCGCGGTGCAGACCGCGTACGACGCCCGGCGCGGCGAACTCGAAGCCGAGCGGGCCCGGCGGGTGCTTGCCGAGGAACGCGTCGACGTCACCCTGCCGTACGACCGCCGCCCGCGCGGCGCCCGGCACCCGCTGACCACCCTGATGGAACGCATCGGTGAACTGTTCGTCGGGATGGGCTACGAGATCGCCGAAGGCCCCGAGGCCGAGCTGGAGTGGACCAACTTCGACGCGCTCAACATCAGCCCCGACCACCCGGCACGCGGGCTGATGGACACCTTCCACCTTGACCTGCCCGGCCTGGTGCTGCGTACCCACACCTCACCGGTGCAGGCCCGGACCATGCTGACCCGCACCCCGCCGATCTACGTGGTCTGCCCGGGGCGGGTCTACCGCACCGACGAACTCGACGCCACCCACACCCCGGTGTTCCACCAGGTCGAGGGGCTCGTCGTCGACCGGGGTATCACCATGGCGCACCTCAAGGGCACCCTGGACCACTTCGCCCGGGCGATGTTCGGCGCCGCCGCCCGGACCCGCTGGCGGCCGCACTACTTCCCGTTCACCGAGCCGTCCGCCGAGTTCGACGTCTGGTTCCCGCAGCACCGCGACGGGCCACGGTGGGTCGAATGGGGCGGCTGCGGCATGGTCAACCCCCGGGTACTGCGCGCCTGCGGCATCGACCCGGAGGTCTACTCCGGATTCGCGTTCGGTATGGGCATCGAACGCACCCTGATGTTCCGCCACGGCATCAGCGACATGCGCGACATGGTGGAAGGCGACGTGCGGTTCACCCGCGCGTTCGGGATGGAGGTCTGAGACATGCGGATCGCACTTTCCTGGCTGCGCGAACACGTCGACCTGCCGGCCGACCTGACACCACAGCAGCTCGAAGACGCCCTGGTCGGGCTCGGCCTGGAGGTCGAGTCCATCGTCGACCTGGCCGGCACCGTCACCGGCTCCCTCGTCGTCGGCGAGGTCCGCGAAATCGAGGAACTCACCGGCTTCAAGAAGCCGATCCGGTTCTGCCGGGTCGACGTGGGCACCGCCAACGGCACCGGTGAGCCGCAGGAGATCGTCTGCGGCGCCACCAACTTCGCCCCCGGCGACAAGGTCGTCGTCATCCTGCCCGGCGGGGTGCTGCCCGGCGGGTTCGCCATCGGTGCTCGCAAAACCTACGGGCGCAACTCCAACGGCATGATCTGCTCCGCCCGGGAGCTGGGCGTCAGCGACGACCACGCCGGCATCATCGTGCTGACCCCGGACGTCACCGCCGCGCCGGGCGACGACGCCCGGCCCGTCGTCGGCCTCGACGACGTCGTGGTCGAGGTCGAGATCACCCCCGACCGGGGGTACGCCATGTCGGTGCGCGGCATCGCCCGGGAACTCGCCCAGGCGCTCGGCGTACCGTGGCGGGACCCGGCCGCGATCGACGCACCCGGCGCCACCGACACCCCGGCCTACCCGGTCGAGGTCCGCGACACCGTCGGCTGCGACCGGTTCGCCGCCCGGATGGTCCGCGGCATCGACCCGACCGCGCCGACGCCGGCCTGGATGGCCCGCCGGCTGACCACCGCCGGGGTACGCAGCATCGGCCTCGCCGTCGACATCACCAACTACCTGATGCTCGAACTCGGCCAGCCGATGCATGCCTTCGACGCCGACCGGCTCGCCGGGCCGCTGGTGGTCCGTCGCGCCGTCGCGGGGGAGAGGCTGACCACCCTGGACGGGGTGGCCCGGGTTCTCGACGCCGAGGACATGGTGATCTGCGACGACACCGGACCGATCTCGCTCGCCGCGGTGATGGGCGGCGAGACCAGCGAGGTGGTGCCCGGCACCCGCGACGTGCTGTTCGAGGCCGCGCACTGGGATCCGGTGATGGTCGGGCGTACCGCCCGTCGGCACAAGCTGTTCAGCGAGGCCGCCAAACGGTGGGAACGCGGCGTCGACCCGGCGCTGCCGCTGGTCGCCATCGACCGCGCCGTCGCACTGCTCACCGAACACGCCGGCGGCTCCGCCGGCGCGGAGATTCTTGACATCGACCACGTCGCCCCGCCGGCCCCGATCGTCCTCGACGCCGGGCTGCCCAGCCGCCGGGTCGGGGTGGCGTACCCGCCGCAGCGGGTAGTCGACCTGCTGGAGGCGGTCGGCTGCACCGTCGCCACCGGGTTGACCGCCGGGGCGGCCAGCGCCAGCGTCGTCGCCACCGGCGTGGCCACCGCCACCTCGGCGGCGTCGGCAGCCGACGACGGTACGGCGCCGCTGGTCGTCGGCCCGCCGAGCTGGCGGCCCGACCTGACCGACCCGGCCGACCTGGTCGAAGAGGTGGTCCGGCTCGACGGCTACGACAACGTGCCGAGCGCCCTGCCGCCCGCCCCGGCCGGCCGGGGGCTCACCGCCGGCCAACGCCGCCGCCGGTCGGTGGCGCGGGCGCTGGCCGAGACCGGTCACGTCGAGGCGCTCTGCTACCCGTTCGTCTCCCCGCAGGTCGCCGACGACCTGGGGCTGCCCGCCGACGACCCGCGCCGCGACGCGGTCCGGCTGGCCAACCCGCTGGCTGACACCGACCCGCTGCTGCGGACCAGCCTGCTGCCGCCGTTGCTGGCGACGCTGCGGCGCAACATCGGCCGGGGTCAGCGCGACGTCGCCCTCTACGAGATCGGCGTGGTGTTCAAACCCCGGCCGGGTGCCGCCGCACCGCCGCCGATGGGGGTCGACGACCGCCCCGCCGACGAGGTGTTCGCGGCCGCCGACGCCGCTGTACCGCACCAGCCGTGGCACGTGGCGGTGGTGCTCGCCGGTGACGTCTCCCCGGGCGGCTGGTGGGGCGCCGGCCGGCCGGCCAGCTGGGCCGACGCCGTCGAGGCCGGCCGGGTCGTGCTCGACGCCGCCGGTGTCCCGGCCGACCGGGTCGAGGTCCGCGCCGGCGAGTACGCGCCCTGGCATCCCGGCCGCTGCGCCGAACTGCTCGTCGACGGGGTGGTGGTCGGCCACGCCGGGGAGCTGCACCCGGCGGCGGTCGCCGCGCTGGAACTGCCCCGGCGTACCTGTGCGATGGAGCTGGATCTGGACGCGGTGCCGCCGGCCCCGGTCGTGCCGGCACCGGACTTCTCCAGCTTCCCACCGGCGTTGATCGACGTGGCGCTGGTCGTCGACGAGGCCACCCCGGCAGCGCAGGTCCGCGCCGCGCTGGTGGCCGGTGCCGGCGAGCTGCTCGAATCGGTCCGGCTCTTCGACGTGTACGCCGGCGAGCAAGTTGGCGCCGGGCGCAGGTCACTGGCGTACAAGTTGGTGTTCCGCGCCCCGGACCGCACGCTGACCGTGGAGGAGGCGGTGGCGGCCCGCGACGCGGCGGTCGCCGAGGCCGCGTCACGGCTCGGGGCCACGCTGCGCGGCGCCTGACCCGACCGACACCGGGTCCCGGCGCCGGTCCGCCGTGACGACACGGCGGACCGGCGCCGGGACCACCGGTGACCGGTGTCAGCGCCGCAGCAGCGCGGCGAGGTCGACGGCGTCGGCCATCGCCGCGCAGCCGTCATCGTTGGGATGCAGGTGGTCACCGCTGTCGTAGGCGGTAGCCAGCCGGGTCGGGTCGGCCGGGTCGGCCAGCGCCGCCGCGAAGTCGATCACCCCGTCGAAGGCGCCGCTGGTGCGGATCCAGTGGTTGACGTCGCGCCAGATTTCCTGCCGCTCGGGAGTGTCCAGGAAGGAGCCACCGAACGGTGGCACGGTGCCGCCGAGGATCGGCAGCCCCTGGGCCCGGGTCTGCGCGATCACCTGCCGGTAGCCGGTGATGATGTCGGCGACCGGGGCGCTGTAGCCGATGTCGTTGGTGCCCTCCAGTAGGATCACCGCCCGGACCCCGGTCTGCGCGTAGACGTCGCGTTCCAGCCGAGCCAGCGCCGGCACCCCCCAGTACGGTTCCCCGTCACGTGGGGCGAGTAGCCGGTTGCCGCCGAGTCCGGCGTTGACCACCGACAGGGTGGGCCCGCGCTGGTCGTGCAGGCGACGGGCCAGGTAATCGGGCCAGCGCCGGTTGGCGTTGCCGGTGGTGTTGCCGGTGTCGGTGATCGAGTCGCCGAGCGCGACCACGGAGCCGACGACCCGGGGACCGGCCTGCACGTCGATTCCGTCGACCAGCATCCAGCATGGCGTGTCGGCGTACCCGTCGGCGGTCGGTGCGGCGGCCCGGTCACCGGCCGCAAGATGGTTGCCCTGGGCGGTGAACGGATGGTTGGTCACCGGTCCGGTCGGCTCCGGTACGTACACACTGACCAGCAGGGTGCTCAGCGCGGCGACCCGCAGCGGGACCGGGTCGCTCAGCGCCCGACCGCCAGCGGCGACGGTGACCTCGTGGCTACCGCCGAAGCTCAGCTCACGCATCGAGCCGGGCACGGCGGTCGCGCCGGCGTGCTGCACGGCGACCGAGGCTCGGCCGACGGTCAGCTCCCGGCTGCCGAACGTGTTGGTGATCCGTACCCGGACGGCCCGGCCACCGGCGCTGACGAAGGCGACGTTGCGTACCGTCTGGTTGGTCAGCCCGTCTCCGGCCGGGCAGTCCGACCAGGGGATGGTGCTGCCCTCGACCGGGCTGGGCGCCCAGGCGGCGACCCAGGTGGCCGGGTGTCGGTCGGGGCCGGCAGGGCTGGTGGAGGCGGTGTCCCCGGTGGTCGCGGCCAACGCCGACGTCACGGTGACTGCCAGGACCGCGACGCCGGCCAGGGCCGCCGTGCCGGCTGATCGGGTGCGACGCCGGGCCAGGGCCGCCGGGCCGGTGTGATTCTCCTTGGGACGCACGCCCCACCTCCTCCTCGGTCGAGCCGGCGGGTCACCGGGTCGACCGATAATGATAGAGGCATATCTATCTGGGCGGTGCCTGCGCGGTCCGTCGCCGAGCGCGCCCCGAGCCCGGCTGGCGGGTCCAGAGCCGGGTTCAAAGCCGGGCCAGGGGTGGGCCCGGTCGACCCTCCGACTAGGATCGGACGATGCCTCGATGGCGCAGGACACGCCTTGCCGCCAGCGCCTCGATCGCCGTGGCGGCCGTCGCTGCCTTCGTCAGTGGTCAGGCGCACTGGGGCTGGTTTCTCACGCTCACCGTCGGGCTGCCGTACGCGGTCCTGGCCGTACCGGCGCGCTGCGGTGAGTCGCTGTGGCGTGACGGGGGCTGCCCCTACCTGGGGTCGGGTCTGCTGATCGGCTGTCACCTGCACCGCCTCGACAAGATCGAGCGGCTGCTCGGCGCGCAGCCACGGGCCCGGACCGGCACCCGGCAGGGTGGCGCAGCCGCCGGATTGCCGCCGAGCCGGGTTCCCATCGTGACCCGTCACGTCCGGGAAGGGCTGGGCTTCGTCGCCGTGCTCCTGGGCGCCGTCTCCGGTTTGCTCATCCTGCTCGGTGTGACACCGTCCGGATAGCGCGGCCCGGGTTCCCCGCTGGCGGGTCGGCCGGTAGCGGGTGCGCCGACCATAGCGGACGATGGGCGCCGGTGGTCGAACTGTCCGCTGCGCGACAGCCATGCGCGACAGGCGTGGTGGCTACTCTGGCAGTATGCCGAAGGCCATCTGGAACGGACTCGTGATCGCCGAGAGCGACGATACGGTCGTCGTCGAGGGAAACCACTACTTTCCCCGGTCGTCGCTGCGTGACGACCTGGTGCGTGAGTCGGACACCCACACCCACTGCCCATGGAAGGGCGACGCGTCCTACTACTCGTTGGAGCGCGATGGTCAGCGCAGCGCCGACGCGGTCTGGTACTACCCGGAACCGCTGCCGGCGGCCGACATGGTCCGCGACCGGGTCGCCTTCTGGCGCGACGTGGAGGTCGTCGACACCTGACGGGCGGATCGGCGGGCACCTGACAGGCAGGTGGACAGGGTCTTGTCGGCTCGGATGCATCCTGATACCGTCCTCTGCATAGATATGCGGAGGTGGGTATGGGCATCCGGGTCGCCGTCGCCGGCGCGAGCGGGTACGCCGGGGGAGAGCTGCTGCGGCTGATCGCCGGGCACCCCGAGCTGGACCTGGTCGCCGCCATGGCGCACAGCCGGGCCGGTGCGCCGGTCGCCGCCGTACATCCGCATCTGGCCGGCCTCGACCTGGTGTTCGTCGCCACCGATCCGGCCGACCTGGCCGCCGCGGACCTGGTCTTCCTGGCCTTGCCGCACGGCGAGTCGGCCGCGCTCGCCGCCACCCTGCCGGCCGACGTCAAGGTCGTCGATCTCGGTGCCGACCACCGGCTCGCCGACGCCGCAGCCTGGTCCCGCTACTACGGCGGCCAGCACACCGGCGCATGGACGTACGGCCTACCGGAACTGTCCGGCCAGCGGGACCGGGTCGCCGCCGCCGACCGGGTCGCGGCAACCGGTTGCTACGCGGTCGCCACCACGCTGGCGCTCGCGCCGCTGATCGCCGCCGGAGTGGTCGCCCCGGACGACGTCGTGGTGGTCGCTGCCAGTGGTACCTCCGGTGCCGGTCGGTCCGCCAAGACCCACCTGCTGGCCAGTGAGGTGATGGGCAGCCTGTCACCGTACAAGGTCGGCGCCCACCAGCACGTCCCGGAGATCAAGCAGGCCACCGGCGCGACCAGCCTGTCCTTCACCCCGGTGCTGGCTCCGATGCCGCGCGGCATCCTGGCCACGGTCACGGCCCGCCCGGCCGACACCGCCGCCGACCCGGCCGCCGCCGCGCGCGAGGCGCTGACCGCCGCGTACGCCGACGAGCCGTTCGTGCGCCTGTTGCCCGCCGGTAGTTGGCCGGTCACCGCCGCGACCCTCGGATCCAACGCCTGCCAGCTGCAGGTGACCACCGACGTCGACTCGGGACGGGTGATCGTGACCAGCGCCATCGACAACCTCGGCAAGGGCGCCGCTGGTCAGGCACTACAGTGCGCCAACCTGATGCTCGGTCTGCCGGAGACCACCGGCCTGACTGCTCTTGGGGTCGCGCCATGACGGTGACCGCGCCGAACGGGTTCCGGGCGGCCGGGGTGGCCGCCGGGCTGAAGAGCGGCGGCGCCGCCGACGTCGCCCTGGTCGTCAACGACGGACCGGCCACGGCCGCCGCCGGGGTGTTCACCGCCAACCGGGTGCAGGCCGCGCCGGTGCGGTGGAGCCGGCAGGTCCTGCGCGCCGGCAAGCTGCGCGCGGTGGTGCTCAACTCCGGCGGAGCCAACGCCTGCACCGGGCCGGGCGGCTTCCAGGACAGCCACGCCACCGCCGAACACGTCGCCGCGACACTGTCCGGCACTGGCACTGGCACTGGCACCGACGTCGGCGCCGGTGAGGTCGCGGTCTGCTCGACCGGGCTGATCGGCGAACGGCTGCCGATGGACAAGCTGCTCGCCGGGGTGACGGCGGCGGTCGCCGGGCTGGCCGACGACGCCGGACCGGCCGCCGCCGAGGCGATCATGACGACCGACACCCGGCCGAAGACCACCGTCGTCGCCAGCGGACCGGCTGGCGCCGCCGGACCGGCCTGGCGGGTCGGCGGGATGGCCAAGGGCGCGGGCATGCTCGCCCCGTCCATGGCGACGATGCTCTGCGTACTGACCACCGACGCGCTCGCCGACCCCGCCGACCTCGACGCCGCTCTGCGCGAAGCCTGCCGCACCACCTTTGACCGGGTCGACTCCGACGGCTGCCTGTCCACCAACGACACGGTGCTGCTGCTGGCCAGCGGTGCCTCCGGGGTCACCCCGTCGGCCGGGGAGCTGACCGCCGCGGTCACCGCCGCCTGCGCCGACCTGGCCCGGCAACTGATCGCCGACGCCGAAGGCGCCAGCAAGGAGGTCGCCATCGAGGTGGTCGGCGCGGCCAGCGAGACCGACGCGGTGCAGGTCGGCCGGGCGGTGGCCCGCAACAACCTGGTCAAGACGGCGCTGTTCGGCAACGACCCCAACTGGGGACGGATCCTCGCGGCGGTCGGCACCACCAGCGCGGTGTTCGACCCCGACCAGCTCGACGTGGCGATCAACGACGTGTGGATCTGCCGGGACGGGGCCGCCGCCGCACCCCGCGACCAGGTCGACCTCACCGGCCGGCAGGTGCACATCCGGATCGACCTGCACGCCGGTGCCGCCACCGCGACCATCTGGACCAACGATCTGTCGCACGCGTACGTGCACGAGAACTCGGCGTACTCGACATGACCGACACCACCCGGCCGACCGCGCCGCACAGCACGCTGAGCCGCGATCTCAGCCTCGCCCAGGCCAAGGCCGCCACCCTGATCGAGGCGCTGCCCTGGCTGGCCCGCTTCCACGGGGCCACGGTAATCGTCAAGTACGGTGGCAACGCGATGATCGACCCGCAGCTGCAGCGGGCCTTCGCCGCCGACATGGTGTTCCTGCGGTACGCCGGCATCCGACCGGTCGTGGTGCACGGCGGCGGCCCGCAGATCTCCAGCATGCTGCGCCGGCTCGGCATCGCCAGCGAGTTCAAGGGCGGCCTGCGGGTCACCACCCCGGAGGCGATGGACGTCGTCCGGATGGTGCTCGTCGGCCAGGTCGGCCGGGAACTCGTCGGCCTGATCAACGAGCACGGGCCCTACGCCGTCGGGCTGTCCGGCGAGGACGCCCACCTGTTCACCGCCGTCCGCCGCCCCGCCTGGGTCGACGGCGAACCGGTCGATGTTGGCCAGGTCGGCGACGTCGACACGGTCAACCCGTCGGCGGTCGCCGACATCATCTCGGCCGGCCGGATTCCGGTGATCTCCACGGTCGCACCCGACGTCGACGGCGTACTACACAACCTCAACGCCGACACGGCCGCCGCCGCGCTGGCCGTCGCACTGCGGGCCCGCAAGCTGGTCGTGCTCACCGACGTGCCCGGCCTGTACGCCGACTGGCCCGACACCGGCAGCCTGATCAGCCGGATCACCGCCGACGACCTGGCCGGCCTGCTGCCCACCCTGGCCGCCGGCATGGTGCCGAAGATGGAGGCGTGCCTGCGGGCGGTACGCGGCGGGGTGCCCGCCGCGCACGTGGTTGACGGCCGGGTAGCCCACTCCACCCTGCTGGAGGTCTTCACCTCGGAGGGCTTCGGCACCATGGTCACCGATCCGACGAACGACGGGGAGTCCTGAATGGCGTCGCTGCGGGACCGCTGGTCCGCATCGTTGATGGACAACTACGGCACACCGCCGCTGGCGCTGGTGCGCGGCGAGGGCACGACTGTCGTCGCTGAGGACGGCCGACGCTACCTCGACCTGTTGGGCGGCATCGCGGTCAACTCGCTCGGACACGCGCACCCGGCGGTCGTCGAGGCCGTCAGCCGGCAGATCGGGACCCTCGGACACGTCTCGAACCTCTACGTCGCCGAACCGCCGGTGGCCCTGGCCGAACTGCTGCTCGCCCTCACCGGACGCCCCGGCGCCGTCTTCTTCTGCAACTCCGGGGCCGAGGCGGTCGAAGCCGCGTTCAAACTGTCCCGGCGTACCGGTCGGACCCACGTCGTCGCCACCCACGAAGGCTTCCACGGGCGGACCATGGGGGCCCTGGCCCTGACCGGGCAGCCGGCCAAGGCCGACCCGTTTCGGCCGCTGCCCGGCGAGGTCACCCACGTGCCGTACGGCGACGCCGAGGCGCTCGCCGCCGCCGTCACCGACCGCACCGCCATGGTGATCCTGGAACCGATCCAGGGTGAGGCCGGCGTGGTGGTGCCCCCGCCGGGCTACCTGGCCGCCGCCCGGGAGATCACCAGCCGGCACGGTGCCCTGCTCACCCTCGACGAGGTGCAGACCGGGGTGGGACGGACCGGCCACTGGTTCGCCCACCAGGCCGACGGGATCACCCCGGACGTCGTCACCCTGGCGAAGGGTCTCGGCGGCGGGCTGCCGATCGGTGCCTGCATCGCCTTCGCTGACACCCAGGTCGGTGGCGTGGGCACTCCGGCCGCGCTGCTCACCCCGGGCAGTCACGGCAGCACCTTCGGCGGCAATCCGGTCTGCTGCGCCGCCGCCCTCGCCGTGCTGCGCACCATCGCCGCCGAAGGGCTGCTCGACCACGTCAAGCGGGTCGGCGAGCAACTGCGCCGGGGCGTCGAGTCGCTCGGCCACCCGCTGATCGCCGGGGTTCGGGGTGCCGGTCTGCTGCTCGGCGTGGTGCTCACCGCGCCGGTCTCGGCCGCGGTCGCGGCCGGGCTGCGCGACGCCGGGTTCCTGGTCAATCCGGCCCAGCCGGATCTGATCCGGCTGGCTCCGCCGCTGATTCTCACCATGGAGCAGGTCGACGAGTTCCTGGCCGCGCTGCCGGCGGTCCTCACCGCCGTCGCCGATGCCGTGGCGACCACTGGAGCGGCGTCGTGATCCGGCACCTGCTGCGCGACGACGACCTGAGCCCGGCCGAGCAGTCGGCGGTGCTGGATCTGGCGGCGGCGATGAAGGCGGACCGGTACGGCCACCGGCCGCTGGCCGGCCCTCGCTCGGTCGCGGTGCTGTTCGACAAGCAGAGCCTGCGGACCCGGCTGTCGTTCGACGTCGGCATCGCCGAGCTGGGCGGCAACCCGATCGTGGTGGACACCCAGGCCACCCATTTCGGTCGCGGGGAGACTCTGGCCGACGCCGGTCGGGTGCTGTCGCGGTACGTGTCGGCGATCGTGATGCGTACCTTCGGCGACGACCGGCTCGCCGAGGTCGCGGCAGGGGCGAGCGTACCGGTGGTCAACGCGCTCACCGACGGGTTCCACCCCTGCCAGCTGCTCGCCGACCTGCTGACCGTGCGGGAGTACTGCGGCGACACCACCGGACGGACCCTGGCGTACGTCGGCGACGCCGCGAACAACATGGCGAGTTCCTACCTGCTTGCCGGGGCCACCGCCGGGATGCATGTGCGGGTCTCCGGGCCGACCGGGCACGACCCGTCCCCGTCGGTGGTTTCCCGGGCCGGGGAGATCGCCGCCTGGACCGGCGGGTCGGTGCAGGTCATCCGGGACCCGAAGGAGGCGGTCGACGGCGCCGACGTGCTGGCCACCGACACCTGGACATCGATGGGCCAGGAGGCCGACGGGCGGGACCGGCGTACTCCGTTCTGGCCGTACCAGGTCAACCAGGATCTGCTCGACGCCGCCGCGTCGGAGGCGATCGTGCTGCACTGCCTGCCCGCCCACCGGGGTGAGGAGATCACCGACGACGTGCTCGACGGCGCGCGCAGCGCCGTGTTCGACCAGGCAGAGAACCGGCTGCACGCGCAGAAAGCGCTGCTTACCTGGCTGTTGCGCCAGCAGGACGGGCCGTCGTGACCGGGCCGGCGACCCGGACCGCCCGGCACGCCCGCATCGTCGAGCTGATCCGGGCCAGGGCGGTCCGGTCACAGACCGAGCTGGCCGAGTTGCTTACCGGCGACGGTATGCAGGTCACCCAGGCGACACTGTCGCGGGACCTGGAGGAACTCGGCGCGGTCAAGGTACGCGGCCGCGACGGCGGCCCAGCGGTCTACCTGATTCCCGAGGACGGCAACCCGACGCTGCGGCCCGCCGAGCAGGCCCCGGCCCGCCTGGTCCGGCTGCTGCACGAGCTGCTCACCGGAGTCGACGCCAGCGGCAACATCTGTGTGCTGCGTACCCCACCGGGTGCGGCGCAGTTCCTGGCCAGCGCGCTGGACCGGTCCGGGCTGCCGGACGTGGTCGGCACCATCGCCGGTGACGACACCATCCTGGTCGTCGCCCGCGGCCCGGCCGGCGGTGCCGACCTGGCCGGAAAGCTCTCCACCTGGGCCGCCACCCCGCCCGGCCCGAACACCCCCTGAACGGCCCGAACACCCCCGCTGAACCGCCTGACCACCACCTGATTTTCCCGATACGCACATCCAACGAGGAGCACGACATCATGACTGAGCGGGTGGTACTCGCCTACTCCGGCGGCCTGGACACCTCGGTCGCCATTCCGTACCTCGCCGGGGAACTCGGCGCCGAGGTGATCGCCGTCGCGGTCGACGTCGGCCAGGGCGGCGAGGACATGGACGTCATCCGGCAGCGGGCGCTGGACTGCGGTGCCGTCGAATCCGAGGTGGTCGACGCCCGGGACGAGTTCGCCGCCGACTTCTGCCTGCCGGCGCTGCGGGCCAACGCCCTCTACATGGACCGGTATCCGTTGGTGTCGGCGCTGAGCCGGCCGCTGATCGTCAAGCATCTGGTCGCAGCGGCCCGCAAGCACGGCGGCACCGTGGTGTCACACGGCTGCACCGGCAAGGGCAACGACCAGGTTCGCTTCGAGGTCGGCATCGGCGCGCTCGCGCCGGAGCTGAAGGTGGTCGCCCCGGCCCGCGACTTCGCCTGGACCCGGGACAAGGCGATCGCGCTGGCCGAGGAGAAGGGGCTGCCGGTCGACGTTTCGCACAAGTCGCCGTACTCGATCGACCAGAACCTGTGGGGCCGGGCGGTGGAGACTGGCTTCCTGGAGGACATCTGGAACGCCCCGATCGAGGACCTGTACGCGTACACCGCCGACCCGGCCGTGCCGCGCGACGCCGACGAGGTGACCATCACCTTCGACGCCGGCGTGCCGGTGGCGATCGACGGCGAGACGGTCACCCCGTACCAGGCGGTGGTGGAGCTCAACCGGCGGGCCGGCGCGCAGGGCATCGGGCGGCTGGACATGGTCGAGGACCGGCTCGTCGGGATCAAGAGCCGCGAGGTGTACGAGGCCCCGGGCGCGATCGCGCTGATCAACGCCCACCAGGAGCTGGAGAACGTCACCGTGGAGCGCGAGGTGGCCCGGTTCAAGCGGACCGTGGACCAGCGCTGGGGCGAGCTGGTCTACGACGGCCTGTGGTTTTCCCCGCTCAAGCAGGCCCTCGACGCGTTCATCGACGAGACGCAGCGGCACGTCACCGGCGAGATCCGGATGGTGCTGCACGGCGGCCGGCCGGTCGTCGTCGGCCGGCGTTCCGAGGCCAGCCTGTACGACTTCAACCTGGCTACCTACGACACCGGTGACACCTTCGACCAGAGCCAGGCGAAGGGCTTCGTGCAGCTGTGGGGACTGTCCAGCCGGCTGGCCACCGCCCGCGACACCCGGCTCGCCGGCCCCGGTGGGCAAACCCGGCTGCCCGGCTCGCAGGCCTGACCCTGACAATGGTCGCCGTGGACGACAAGAGCCTGACCGAGAACACCGCCAGCCCGAACCGCACCAGCCTGTGGGGTGGCCGCTTCGCCGGCGGGCCGGCCGAGGCACTGGCCCGCCTGTCGGTCAGCGTCCAGTTCGACTGGCGGCTGGCCCCGTACGACATCGCCGGCTCCCGGGCGCACGCCCGGGTGCTGGCCGCCGCCGGCCTGCTCGACCCGGACGAACTGGGCCGGATGCTGGCCGCGTTGGACGACCTGGAGGCGGCCTGCGCCTCCGGGTCGTTCCGGCCGACCGTGGACGACGAGGATGTGCACACCGCGCTGGAACGCGGCCTGCTGGAGCGGCTCGGCTCGCTCGGCGGCAAGCTGCGCGCCGGCCGGTCCCGTAACGACCAGGTCGCCACCGACCTGCGGCTGTACCTGCGCGACCACGCCCGTGGCCTGGCAGCACAGCTGGTCGAGCTGGCCGCTGCCCTGGTCGAGCAGGCCGAGCGGCACCTGGAGACCCCCGCGCCCGGGATGACCCACGTGCAGCACGCCCAGCCGGTGACGTTCGGGCACTGGCTGCTCGCCCACGTCCATCCGCTGCTGCGCGACCTGGACCGGTTGCGCGACTGGGACGACCGCACCGCCGTGTCACCGTTGGGTGCCGGCGCGCTGGCCGGCTCCGGCCTTCCGCTGGATCCGGCTGCGGTGGCCAAGGAGTTGGGATTTCGGACCTCGTTCGCCAACTCGATGGACGCGGTCGCCGACCGGGACTTCGCCGCCGAGTTCCTCTTCGCCACCGCGATGGTCGGGGTCCACCTGTCCCGGCTGGGGGAGGAGGTGGTGCTCTGGACCTCGCAGGAGTTCGGCTGGGTGGAGCTGGACGACGCCTTCGCCACCGGGTCGTCGATCATGCCGCAGAAGAAGAACGCCGACATCGCCGAGCTGGCCCGGGGCAAGTCCGGCCGGCTCGTCGGCGGGCTGGTGGCCGTGTTGACCATGCTCAAGGGGCTGCCGCTGACCTACGACCGGGACATGCAGGAGGACAAGGAGCCGGCGTTCGACGCCGTCGACACCCTGCAACTGCTGCTGCCGGCCCTGGCCGGGATGATCTCCACCATGACGGTACGGGTGGACCGGCTCGCCGCCGCCGCCCCGGCCGGGTTCACCCTGGCCACCGAGGTGGCGGACTGGCTGGTCCGCAAGGGTGTGCCGTTCCGGGACGCGCACGAGGTAACCGGCAAGCTGGTGGCGCTCTGCTCAGCCCGGGAGTGCGCGCTCGACGAGGTCTCCGACGACGACCTGCGGCTGGTCAGCGAGCACCTGGACGCCGGCGTCCGAGACGTACTCTCGGTGCGGTCGGCGCTCGCGGTGCGGACCACGCCGGGCTCGACCGGCCCCGGTCCGGTGTCCGACCAGTTGGTTGCCGTTACGGAGCAACTGAGCGGGTGGCGGCAGTGGGCGGCGGAGTCGGTGGTGCCCCGCTGACCTGGCCGCCAGCCGGGTCCGGGTCACCGGGTGGGTGACGGGAACCGGTAGGCCCGCTCCACCCGGGCCACGTGCACCGCGAAGCTGGCGTACCACCGGGCCCGCCCATCGGCCTGGGCGACCAGATGCTCGACGTGTCGACGCCAGGCGGCGATCGACTCCTCGTCACGCCAGTAGGAGACGGTGATGCCGACCCCGTCGGGGTCCCGGGCACTGTCCACGCCCAGGAAGCCTGGCTGCGCGTCGGCGAGTTCCAGCATCCGGCGGGCGGTGGCCGCGTAGCCGTGGTCGTCGTCGGTGCGGGTAGAGGCGAAGACCACCAGGTAGTACGGCGGTGGCGGGGTGTCGGCGGGACTCATCGGTCGCTCCCGGGCGGTGGTGTGCTGGGTCGCTGTGCTGTGCTGGCACCATGAGACCACCCGCGCCGATCGGCGATCTCGCGACGGTGCTCGCCGGACCGGTCGACGTTGCGGCCCGCGCGTTGCTGGGCTGCCGGGTCGCTGTCGGCGATGTCGAGGTCCGGCTTACCGAGGTCGAGGCGTACGCCGGGGTCGGCGCCGACCCCGCCTCGCACGCCCATCGGGGCCGTACGCCGCGTAATGCCCCGATGTTCGGGCCGCCCGGGCAGCTGTACGTCTACTTCAGCTACGGCATGCACTGGTGTGGCAACGTGGTCACCGGCCCGCCGGGACAGGCGGCGGCGGTGCTGCTGCGGGCCGGCGAGATCGTCGCTGGTCACGGGGCGGCCCGGCACCGCCGTGGCGTACGGGTGCCGGACCGGGACCTGGCCCGTGGTCCGGCCCGGCTGATGGCCGCGCTCGGGCTGGACGGCACGGCGAATGGTACGTCGGTGCTCGACGGCACCGGCCCGCTGTCGCTGACGCCACCGCCGGTGCCGATCCCGGCCGGAGCTGTCCGCACCGGCCCCCGGGTGGGGGTGGGTGCGGCCCCGCACACGCCATGGCGCTTCTGGCTGGCCGGCGAGCCGACGATCAGCGCGTACCGCCGGGCCGCTCCCCGGCCGCGCGGCGGCCGGACCGGGGCGCCGAGCGTGACCGGATGACGGGCGACCGCTGCGGCCCTCAGCGGGCTGCGCGCCTCGCGACGGGCGGCCCGGGCCTGGGCCGAACTTGGTGACGTGCTGGCCGTCACCGGCGATCCGGTCGGTGCCGTCGAGGCGCTGCGCGGCGCAGGGCCACCGCCGCAGTGCACCTCGGCCTTCAGCCATCCCGCCGGGCCGGGTATCCCCAGCCCTTGGCAACCTCGAACAGCGGACCCGGCAGCGCCACGTCGGCCGGCAGTTCCCGAGGCGGCTGGACCGTGCCGGTACGGATCCGCCCGGTCCAGTCACCCAGCCCGGCCTTGATCCGGCCATGGTCGAACCGGCCGTACTCCACCATGTCCGACTCCCACTCCAGACCGAGGAACTCGCAGATGCGCCGGGTCTCGGTCGTCGGATCGGCGGCCAGATCCTCGTAGCGGACCGTGTGTCCGGGAAGTACCCGGCGTGCCTCGGCGAGTTTGGTCAGGTACCGGCCGACGCTCTCGGCTGCCTCCTGCGGCGTCTGCTGGGGTCGAGCCCTGCTCCACGAGTCGAGGATCGCGGCCGGGTGGCGTAGTAGGAACACGAACCGCGCGTCCGGCCACACCCGGGCGATCCGGGGCCAGATGAACACGTTGTGCGGAGTCTTCTCGACCAGGACCTGTTTGCCACTGCGCTGCAACGCCGCGTCCAACACCCGGTCCCACAGCAGGTGGGTGATTTCCTGAGCGTCCCAGCCCAACTCGCCCATGCTGTCCGTGATGTAGTGGTCACTGAACTCCACCCGCAACTTACTCAGATGCAGCTCGTGCGGAGCGTAGAGCGAAGAGTGGCTGTTCAGCATCATTCGCAGCAGTGTCGACCCCGACCGGACCGACGACAGAATGAACACCGGTTGGCGCAGCAGTCGGTGCGGGCGGCGGACGAAGGCGGGACGGCCGCCCCGGCGGGTGATCTGCATTCCGGTTGACCGGGCGATCCGTACGGCAAGGTGATGCTTCCAGCTCATACGACCCGACACTACGAAACCTTGCTGAGAAAATGCTAGGAGGGTCTTCGCCGAAAATGCTAGGAGGGTCTTCGCCCGCCGCCGGGCACAGACTCGCGCCGGATGCCAGGTGACCGGCGGCCCGGTTACCGGACGGATGGCAGGATTCGCATCCGGCCCGGGTGGGCAAAGCAGGCCGCAGCATACCGGCGACGGAATCCGGGTCACGACGGCGGCGATGGAAGGTGCGTACGTGCAGGGGTACGGAACACAACTCGCGCTGGTCGGGATCCTGGTGGTGCTGAACGCGGTCTTCGCCGGTAGCGAGATCGCCCTGGTGTCGCTGCGCGACAGCCAGCTGCAGCGGCTGGAACGGTCCCGCCGGGCGGGTCGGGTCCTGGCCAAGCTCGCCAAGGACCCGAACCGGTTCCTCGCCACCATCCAGATCGGCATCACCCTGGCCGGGTTCCTGGCCTCCGCCACCGCCGCGGTGTCGCTGGCCCAGCCGTTGGTGCCAGCGCTGGACGTGCTCGGCCGGGCTGCGGAGCCGGTGGCGATCGTGCTGATCACCCTGGTGTTGACCTTCGTCACACTGGTCTTCGGCGAGCTGGCCCCGAAGCGGGTGGCCATGCAGCGGGCCGAGCGGTGGGCGCTGGCGGTGGCCCGGCCTCTCGACATGATGGCCAGCCTGGCCCGGCCGGCGGTCTGGGCGCTCGGTGCCACCAGCGACCTCGTGGTCCGCCTCGTCGGCGGCGATCCGAAGGCGACCCGCGACGAAATCAGCCCGGACGAACTGCGCGACATCGTGGCCGGTCACCGGGCGTTCACCGCCGAGCAGCAGACCATCATCTCCGGGGCACTGGAGATCGCCGACCGGCGGCTGCGGGCGGTGCTGGTGCCCCGGCTGGAGGTCTTCACCCTGGACAGCGGTACGTCTGCCGAGGCGGCCCGGATCGTGCTGGCCACCTCCGGGCACTCCCGCGCGCCGGTGGTCCGTAACGGGATGCTGGACGACACCGTCGGCGTGATCCACCTGCGTGACCTGGTCGGCGTACCCGTCGACCGGCCGGTCGACGCGGTTGCCCGCCCGCCCATGCTGCTGCCCGAGTCGCTGCCGGTGGTCGACGCGTTGCGGCGGTTCAAGACACACCGCCAGCACATCGCGCTGGTCGTCGACGAACGCGGTGCCGTCGACGGCATCGTCACCCTGGAGGACGTACTGGAGGAGATCGTCGGCGAGATCTACGACGAGACCGACCGGGACATCCGCGCCGTACGCATCGAGCCGGACGGCACCATGCTGGTCCCCGGGACCTTCCCCGTGCACGACCTGCCGGACATCGGGGTCGACCTGCCCGGCCGCCCGGCCGGCGACTACACCACCGTGGCAGGTCTGGTGCTGGCCCGGCTCGGCCACATTCCCACCGACGCGGGCGAGTCGGTCCGGGTCGACGGCTGGACCATCACCGTCGCTTCCGTTGACCACCACGCCATCAGCGGTGTACGGCTGCGCCGATCCTCGCGGACCGACGGCGACCGTGCGGGTGACGGCGACCGTGCCGACGCCGAGAACCGCCCGCTCAGCTCGGCCGCTGAAAAACCAGACAGTAGTCGCCGGTCAGCCAGTCGGGCTGGTGGTCCCAACACAGGAACGACTCCTGAAGCAGAGTGAGGTGGGCGCGGATCACCCGACCCACGTCCCAGGCGAGGGTGGTCACCCGACCGTCAACCCGCATGTTCGCCACGTTCACCACGGCGTGGCCGCCCGGCCGCAGCAACTGGGCGACCTGACCGAACACGTCACCGATCTCGTCGAGGTAGCTGGTGTAGTCACCGTCGAGGGTCTCGTAGGCGTTGAGCGGGTTCTCCGGATGGTCCGTCGCGTCCATGTAGGGCGGTGAGGTCAGGCAGAGGTCGAACGGCCCGTCGACCAGACCGATCAACTTCCGGGCGTCACCGTCGACGATCTCGGCACCGGCCGCCCCGGCGAGCCGCTGCCGGATCAGCGCGACCCGGTCGGGCAGCAGTTCGACGCCGGTCGCCCGTCGACCCATCCGCGCTGCCGTCACCAGTGTGGTGCCATAGCCGGCGAACGGGTCCAGCACCGCCTGCCCGGGCGTGGTGTACTCGTCGATCACCGCCTCGACCAGAGCCTCCGGAAAGTGCACCTGCTGGTCCTCACCCGCCGGCAGTTGGGCGATCAGGTCAGCGCTGGTCAGCTGCAGCCACGGTTTCACCCGACCATTGTCCCTCGCCGCAGTCGCGGCGGCCGGCCGCCCGGCGTCGGCGGCTGCCGGACTACTCCGACGATACCGGACTACTCCGGCGCCGCGTCGTCGTGCTGCCCGGACTGGCGACGGTTGCGCAGCGCCACCCAGGTGGCACCGAACACAATCGCTCCGGCCAGACAGACCGCGACCACGTGACCGCTGCCAGTCCAGCCGAACCAGTCCTGCAGCAGCATCCGGGAGCGGGACGTGGGATCCACCAACGTGATCGCCACGAACGCGGCGACCAGTACTCCGGCGCCGAGGGCGAACGCGGTCGCCCACGGCCCGCTCGGTCCGAACCGGCCGTGCAGCACTAGCACAGCGCGCACGATCCGTCGGGCCCGGACCAGCCGCAACGTGCCTACCGTGTAGATCAACCGGAACACCTGCAGCGGCCCCAACGCCAAGATGGTGACCGGGACCACGATCAGGGTCAGCGTCACCAGCCCTCGGTTGCGCCGCAGCCACGCCAGCCGGTCGGCGGAGAAGGTCAGCAGTACGGCGGTCTCGGCGACCAGCACCGCTCCGCTCGCCCAGTGCAGTACCTCACCGACCGTTGCCAGGGCCCCGCCGGCGAGGGTGAGGAACACCGCCGGAACCGAGGCCAGCGCCGCGATCAGCACCGGCACCGCCAGTCGCCGTTCCCACCGGGCGGATCGGTCCCGGCCGGACCCGCCGGCCGGCTGATCGCTTCCAGTTCGGTCGTCGGCGCGGGTCATCCCGATGTGTCGGCGGCCCGCCGTCCGACGGTCGCCGACGGAGCCCGGACCGCGATTTCCACCCCGAGCTGCGCACCGTCGCTCAGCCGGAGCCGGTCACCGCTCCAGAACCGGCCCGGGTCGTACCAGTTGGTCCGCCGGCCTGTTGGCAGCAGCCCCATCGCCTCGTAGGTCACCGCGATCACCTCGGCGCAGTAGACACTCTCCAGATCCGTTCGGCCGGCAGCACCGTCAGGCGACGGTCCGGCGCCACCCGACCCCTCGGCTGCTTCGGCGCCACCCGTACCCCGACCAACCGGCGGTAACCAGCTGGCCAACCGTTCGTGTACCGCGCCGGCCAGCGGCGCCCGCCGTACGGACGGGGTACGACCCCGCAGCCACCGCCAGGCCAGCGCGGCGGTGGACGGGAACGGGGTGCCGTCCAACCGGGCGACGGTCCGTAGCACGGCATCCTCCATCGCGCTGTCGGCGGGCGGCTCCAACTGCCGGAGCCAGGCCCGCTGACCGTAGCGCCGTGCCCAGACCGTGACCGCGTCGCGCAGGTCGTGCAGCTGCACCCCTCTGTGGTGGCTGCCCGACCACATGTCCGGCAGTGACCGACCGAGCTCGGCGTGCCACAGCAGCGGTGGGAGATCTTCGATCACCACCGCCATCCCCACGTGGTTCACCGGGCTGTTGGTGGTCATCTGGATCGCCCGGTCGGGCATCGTTCGCCCGCGAAACAGCCACAGGTCACCGGTGCGGGTCAGCTCGACCGCCGCGTCGAGGGAGAGTGGTTCGCCGGTCACTCGACTACCCTAGGCCGATGCGTTGGTGGAAGGTAATGGGCCTGGCCGCGTTCGTCGGGGTCGCCGCGACCGGAGCGGTCGTCGTCCGGGCCGAACGACGCCGTCGGGCCTACACCGCGGAGCAGATCCGAGACCGGCTCCGACAGCGCCTCGTCGAGGCCGGCCCGGTGGACGCCCCGCCGCCAGACTGAGCCGCCGGTCAGCTGAGCCGCCGGCTCCGGCAGCCGGTCACAGCAGCCACGCCTCACGCAGCAGGTGTGCCAGGCCGGCACCGTCGGGCGCGGACAACCACCGCCGGCCATCCGGCCCGGCAGCCCTGGAGGTCTCACCGGCCGGTGCCGGCAGGTTGCCGGCCAGGACCGCCTGGGTCGGCGAGAGCCGACGGATCGCCACCGCAGCCAAGCTGTCCGGGTGTTGCGCCGCGAACTCGGCGTAGATCTCCGGATCGTGCTGCCCGTCGTCGCCCACCAGCAGCCAGCGGATCTGCGGGAACTCCTCCGCCAACCTGGCTAGGCTGGCGCGCTTGTGCTCCCGACCGCTGCGGAACCACCGTTCGGTGGTCGGACCCCAGTCCGTCAGCAGCAGCGGGCCGGCCGGGTAGAGATGCCGGGACAGGAACCGGCTCAGGGTCGGCGCGACGTTCCAGGCACCGGTGGACAGGTAGAGCACCGGTGCACCCGGATGCGCGGTGACCAGGCGTTCGTACAGCACCGCCATCCCGGCGACCGAGGCCCGGGCGTGCTCGTCCAACACGAACGTGTTCCACGCGGCCAGCATCGGCCGGGGCAGCGCGGTCACCATGACCGTGTCGTCGACGTCGGAGATGATGCCGAACCGGACCTGCGGGTCAACGATACGTACCGGCGCGTCGACCGGCTCGGAGTCACCGCTGTGCAGCCGTACCGACGTCCAGCCGGGCTTCAGATCGGCCGGCACGACCGTGTCCACGAACCCGCCCCGGTCGGCCTGGACCTCGTGCCGCTTGCCGCCGGCTTCGATCACCACCGGCGCGTCCTTCACCGGCAGGGTGGCGAAGCTGCGCCAGCCCCGTACCTTCTTCGCTCGCCGACGTGGCGGATCAGGCCGACCCAGCAGCACCCGGGCCATCACCCGTACCCAGCCCGGCGCGCCGTAGCCGGTGTACGGAATGAGCGTGAGATCCCAACCTCGTCGCCGCAGCCGGCGTTCCAACAAGGCATGGATGGCATCCTCGAGCCGGACGGCTCGGTGGGCGCCACGCGCCGCCGGGCTCACGGGTGTCATCGCCACGGTGCCACCCTGCCACAGCCGCCCGTTGCGGGCACGGCGTGGTGATCGATGACGTGAAACCCGCTCGGTCGGCCGTGCCACCGCCGACACCGGTCATCGCTGCAGGTCAGGTAGCGGCCGGCGTAGTACGCCACACACGACGTGAGCGCGGCGACGAACAACTCGACCGGCGCTGATGCGCTGTCCGAGCCGGCGCCGCTCACCGGCTGGTCGACGACGATCTGGTGGCCACGGACCTGTACTGCGTGCCGTTCGCTGTCGGCGTGCCGCACGGTCAGCCCGGGCTGCCCTGCCCGGCGGGCTGTCCGGCCTGGTCCGGTCAACGACAGGTCCCGATGGGTCCACGGGTTCGGGGCGAGCTGCGCCGCAGGTCGGAAACCGGATGTCCCTGCTGGTCCGCGATGAGGGACAATCGCGCCGTGACGGACGAACAAGACCCGGCCGGTACGCCTGACGTGCTGGACGAGCTGCGTTGGCGAGGACTGATCCAGGATGCCACGGATGTGACCGAGCTGGGTCGGCAGCTGAGCGACCCCACCACCTTCTACGTCGGCTTCGATCCGACGGCCCCCAGTCTGCATGTGGGCCACCTGGTCCAAGTGCTCACCGCCCGTCGGCTGCAACTCGCCGGGCACCGGCCGTTGCTGCTGGTCGGCGGGGCCACCGGGCAAATCGGGGACCCGAAGGAGGGCGGTGAGCGAAACCTGAACCCGCCTGAGGTGGTGGCGGGCTGGGTCGACCGGATCCGCGACCAGCTCGCGCCGTTCGTATCGTTCACCGGACCGGTTGCGGCGCGGGCGGTCAACAACCTGGACTGGGCCGGGCCGATGTCGGTCGTCGAGTTTCTCCGGGACGTGGGCAAGCACTTTCCGGTCAACCGGATGCTGGCCCGTGAGGTGGTTCGGGCCCGGCTGGACAGCGGCATCAGCTTCACCGAGTTCAGCTACCAGCTGCTGCAGGCGAACGACTTCTTCGAGCTGCACCGGCGGCACGGTTGCCTGCTGCAGTTCGGCGGCTCCGACCAGTGGGGCAACATCACCGCAGGGGTCGACTACGTACGGCGCCGTGGAGCCGGCCCGGTGCACGGTTTCACCACGCCGCTGGTCACCCGGTCGGACGGCACCAAGTTCGGCAAGACCGAGGGCGGCGCGGTCTGGTTGGACGCCGCCCTGACCAGTCCGTACGCCTTCTATCAGTTCTGGGTCAACGTCGACGACCGCGACGTCGGGCGGTTCCTGCGCTACTTCAGCTTCCAGGATCGCGAGACGATAGCCGAACTGGAGCGGGAGTCAGCGGCCCGGCCGGCGGCGCGGATCGCCCAGCGCGCGCTGGCTGAGGAGCTCACCGCCCTGGTGCACGGTCCGGTGGAGGCTGCCCAGGCGGTGGCCGCCAGCCAGGCCCTGTTCGGCCGGGGGTCACTGGACGAACTGGCTCCGGAGACACTGCACGCCGCGTTGCGTGAGGCGGGCCTGCTCACCGTGACCGGCGAGATGCCAGCAGTGGCCACGTTGCTGAAGGAGTCGGGACTCGTCGGCAGTCTCAACGAGGCACGCCGGGCGATCGCCGAAGGCGGTGCGTACCTCAACAATCAGCGGGTGTCGGACGTCGAGGCGGTGGTTGCAGCCGAGACGCTGCTGTACGGCCGGTTCCTGGTGCTGCGCCGCGGCAAGCGAACGTTTGCCGGGGTTGAGCTGGTCAGATAGGCGTCGATTGACGTTGTGACGTGGGACGCGTTCGCTCGATTTGACGACTGATCGGGCGGGCGCGTAACTTTCTCTCTGCCCGCAGGGGAACGGACGGAAACACCGGAGCCGCAATCGCAGCCGAGGTGACCGGCCGGAACTGTGGGACAACCTCCAGGTCCGGGTGTTCGCACCGAACGGAGCTGGCGGGCGGGGTCGCGAGGGTCGCACCGGCAGCGCCGGGGCCGATTTGGAGCGGCGAGACCGACCGGCTAGGGTTGATGACCGCAGGGCACCGGGCGAGTCGACGGAAACGTCGCGGCCGGCCTGCAAACCGGGTACGGACACACGGGTGACACCGTGCGCTCGTCCAGGTGGTCAAACCGGCACGAAGCGCCACGATCCGGAAAAACCCGGGTTGACGGGGCAAATGAGTCGGAGTAAGGTAGTAAAAGTGCCCGACGGAAGTCGGGTGGGACGGATCGCCCTGGTGGGGTTGCCTGCTTGGTGTGGGTGGTTCTGCTGGTGTGTGTTTGTTCTTTGAG